>DATBBO010000599.1:0-3726 GCA_036270995.1 Dongiaceae bacterium
CGGCGGATTGGCGCTTCCGCCATGGTGACCTCCATGCGGGTTCGCCTGCAGCAGACGGCGGAGCTCATCGCCGAAGGTCTGAGGCCGGTTCTGCGCGAGCGGCCGGGCGCAGCCCTCCATCTGGTCGATATCGCCGGCGGCCCCGCGATGGACAGCCTCAACACCCTGATCCTGCTGCGCGCCCCGGCACCGGAGCTTCTGGCGCGGCCGATCGCAATCCATGTGCTCGATCTCGATGACAGGGGACCGCGTTTTGGCGCGGCGGCATTGGCGGCGCTTCAGGCAGAGGGCGGGCCGCTCGCCGGAGTCGAGATCGGCTTCCGGCATATCGCTTATGACTGGAACGAAACTGCAGCCCTGGCGCGCCTGCTCCGCGATCTGCCCGATCCTGCAATCATTGCCGCTTCCTCGGAGGGCGGGCTGTTCGACTATGGATCCGACGCAGCGGTGGCGGCCAATCTCGACGCTTTGCGGGATGGCGGTGCCGCCTTGGTCGCGGGCTCGGTGACCCGGGCCGACGAGCTGACACGCCGTTCGCTCGCAGGCGCGCGCTTCAAGCTCGTGCCGCGCGGGGTCGAGGTCTTCGCTGTGTTGGCCGGAGGTGCGAGATGGCATCTCGCGCGCGCGGCACCGGCGCTGATCAGCGATCAGGTGCTGCTGGTGCCGGCCTGAAGAGGGAGACCCGCTACTCCGCGAGATCGAGGGCGTAGCCGGCGGCACGCACCGTGCGGATCAGGTCGGTCTCTTCATCCGCGTTGATCGCCTTGCGCAGGCGCCGGATATGCACATCCACGGTGCGGGGCTCGACATAGACATCGCGGCCCCAGACCATATCCAGCAATTGTTCGCGGCTGAAGACGCGGCCCTGGTTCTCCAGGAGATGGCGCAGCAGCCGGAACTCGGTCGGGCCCAGATGCACCTCGCGCCCGTTGCGCCGCACGCGATGCGAGGCGAGATCCATCACCAGATCCTGGTATTGCAGCGTTTCTCCGTCTCGCTCGGGCCGCGAGCGACGCAGAACGGCGCGCAGCCGGGCGATCAGCTCGCTGGGAGAGAAGGGCTTGGTCACGTAGTCATCGGCGCCGGCATCGAGGCCGCGCAGCTTGTCGCCTTCCTCGCCGCGGGCCGTGAGCATGACGATGGGCAGGCGCCGCGTCTCCGGCAGGCGGCGCAGCTGCCGGCAGACTTCGATTCCCGACATCAGGGGCAGCATCCAGTCGAGCACCACGAGATCGGGCATCTGCTCGGCGATCTGCAGCATCGCCTCTTCGCCGTCGCGCGCCTCGGCCACCCGGAAGCCTTCGCGTTCCAGGTTGTAGCGCAGCAGCGTGACGAGCGCGGCCTCGTCCTCGACCACCAGAACCAGGGGAGCCTGCTTCATACGGTATCCTCCGGCGGCGTCACCACCGCGAAGCTCGTCTTGTCGCTCTTCGGCCGCGCCTCGGTGATATCCTCGCCGCGGACCAGGAAATGGATGATCTCCGCGATGTTGGTCGCGTGATCGCCCATGCGCTCGATATTCTTGGCGATGAAGATCAGATGGGTGGAGGGCCCGATATTGCGCGGATCCTCCATCATGTAGGTGAGCAGCTCGCGGAACAGGCTGTTGTACATGTCGTCGACTTCCTGGTCCCGCTTCCAGGCGGCGACGGCCTTGTCGGCATCATGGGCGCCATAGGCGTCCAGGATGTCCTTGATGATCTGCTGCACCAGCCGGCCCATGCGGGCGATGCCGCCCACGGGGCGCATCGGCGGGCTCTGGGTCAGCGCGATCGCGCGCTTGGCGACATTGGCGGCGTAGTCGCCGATGCGCTCGAGGTCGCTGGAGATCTTGAGGGCGGCGACGATCTCGCGCAGATCCACCGCCATCGGCTGGCGCAGCGCCAGCATGCGCACGGTCTGGGTGCTGATCTGGCGCTCCAGCTGATCGATGCGCGCATCGCTCTGGACGACCCGGGCGGCCTGCTCGGCGTCGCGGCTGACGAGGGATTCGATGGCAGCCTGGAGCTGCGCTTCGGCGAGACCGCCCATCTGGGCAACCATGTCGCCGAGCCGTTTCAACTCTTCATCGAAACTCTTGACCGTGTGCTCTGTCGTCATAAATCCGCGGCTCCTGCGCCATGATGGCGGCCAGCTGGGGAGATCGCGGCCGCCAACCGAGGCCCCCGAGACCGCCGGATGAAGAGCTAGCGCCAGTATCGCGACCTGAGTACGACAGATATATGACGAATTTATGACGATCAACGCCCGTGTGGTGCGCTGCCGATGGAGGCTGGCTCGAATTGCGGCAGGAAGATCGTAAAACGGCTGCCCTGGCCCATCTCGCTGTCGATCTCGAGAGCGCCGCGGTGGCGGCTGACGATATGCTTGACGATGGCAAGCCCGAGGCCCGTCCCGCCGAGATCGCGGGAGCGCGCCGTATCCACCCGGTAGAAGCGCTCGGTCAACCGCGGCAGATGCTGGCGCGCGATACCCTCTCCCTGATCGATCACGGCCACCGCCACCGCGGGTCGGGCGGGGGTCATCGCCGCCGGCGGATCGCTTGCCCGGGCGAGCACCCGGACCGGGCTGCCGGCGCGGCCATATTTCAGGGCATTGTCGATCAGGTTCTGGAACAGCTGGATCAGCTCGTCCTGATCGCCCTGGACGGGCGGGAGCGCGCGCAGATCCTCCGGCAGCTCGATGGTCATGCTGCGGGCGGCGGCCTTCATGGCGAGACTGTCGGCAACGCTCGCGAGCACCGCATGGAGGCGCACGCCCTCGGTGGGCACGCTGTGCTCGTTGAGCTCGATGCGCGAGAGGGAGAGGAGATCGGCCACGAGACGCGCCATGCGGCTTGCCTGCTCCTGCATGATGGCGAGGAATTTCGCCCGGGCATCGCCATCGTCCTTGGCGGGACCGCGCAGGGTCTCGATGAATCCCAGCAGCGTCGCCAGCGGCGTGCGCAGCTCATGGCTTGCATTGGCGACGAAATCGGCGCGCAGCCGGTCGGCGCGCATGACCTTGGTCATGTCCTGAAGGGCCAGCAGCACCGTCGGGCTCTCGGCCGCCGCCTCCGCCGCGCCGGCGGAAGCGGCTCCGGCGGGATTCTCCTGGGGCGCTCCGGAGAGCGGCAGGACATGGGCATCGAAGCTGCGCTCGACCGGCACCGGCATGGTGAACTCCACCGTCTCCGATTCGGCGCTGTCGAGGGCGCGATCGACGGCGTCGAGCAGCTCCGGATGGCGCAGGATCCCGGTCAGGTTGCGTCCCGGGAGCGGGCCTTCGAACAAGGTCTCGGCGGCGGGATTGGCAAGGCGGATCCGCGTCTGGCTGTCCACCAGCAGAACGGGATCCGGCAGGCGCGCCAGCACGCGTTCGGCTTCGGTCGCATGCTGGACGAGGCTCTCCTCGCGCTCGCGCCAGACGCTGATGGCATTGAGGAGGCGTGGCGCGAGGCCGCCGCCCAGCGCCGAATCCCGGCCGGCGGGGGGCGGGCCGGGGCGGCCGGCCGCCATGCGCTCGGCATAGTCGGCGAGCGCGCCCAGATGGGCGAGGTGCCCCCGCAGCAGCATCCAGAGCCAGAAGAGGAGGAGAAGCCCGGCGACCGCCGCCGCCACGGGTTCCAACCGGGCGAAGGCGACGAGCCCAGCGAGGATCACGAGAATGGGCGCGGCAAGAAGCCCGATAGCGGCGAGCAGGCGGCTGAGCGGCGGGCGAGGCGGCATCGACGGCCTATCGAATTGA
>DATBBO010000600.1:0-10766 GCA_036270995.1 Dongiaceae bacterium
AGGAGATAGATCGTGGCGAAGACCGCGATCCAGAGGCAGAGATAGACGATCCAGCTCGCCTGGAACAGGCGCCAGGCACGGGCCGGGGCCAGCGCCCCCAGCCCGACGATGACGGAGCTCAGGATATAGGGGTAGATGACGCTCTCCAGCATCATGGAATAGGCGATGCCGATGGGCTGGAAGAAGGCGGCCCGCCCGCCCAAAGTGAGCCCCGTCAGGATGCCGAGAAAGGCGCCCGCCAGGACCCAGATCGGCATGTTGGCCCAGAGCGTCCGTCCAGCGCCTGCGGATCGCGCGGCCGTTTCCACCCCCTGGCCCATTGAGCGCCGGCCCCCCTGCTATCATCTATGGTGCTATTGAATCATGGAGGAGGCGCATGAAAGCAACCCTGAAAGGCTCCAACGGCAAGATCGTCGTCGCCGAGAGCGATGACATCACCGAGGCCCATGGCTACAGCTATTTCCCCGCCGCCGCGGTGCGCCGGGAGTGGCTCGAGAAGGCGCCCAAGACCGAGTCCGACCGCGCCTGTCCCCATGGCGTGCAGTTCTATGACCTGGTGGTGGAGGGCAAGCGCCATCCCCGCGCCGCCTGGTCCTACGAGGCCCCGCGCCCCGAGATGCGCCACACCGCCGACCGCTTCGGCTTCTGGGAAGACGTCACCGTCGCCTGAGCGGCCCGGCTCATACCCGTCACCGCTGCTTCGTTCCCCCTCGCCCCCGGAACGGGGGAGAGGGGTCGGGGTGAGGGGGGTGTCGATGGCTGATTCCGAGCGAGCCCCCCTCACCCCAGCCCTCTCCCCCAATTGGGCGAGGGGGAAATTAGATTGGGGGCGAGGGGGAGAATCGGTTCCTACTTGCTCAGCCTGCGGTCGCGCTGCCGAGATGCGGGCTGCCGCTGTTGGGGATGTAGGGGTTGCTGGTGCCGAAGCCCTGGAGCTGACCGCCGCCCACGCCGTAGCTTGGCGTCGCAACGCCGGAATAGCTGCTGCCGCCGAAGCCGCAGGTGCTGCGGTTGAAGGTGTGCGGATTGCTGGTCCCATAGCCCTGTGGCACGCCGCAGCTGCCGGCGGGCTCGGCGATCGCCGCCAGCGGGGCGGCAAGGGTGAGCAGGAAGGAGGCGGCGATGATGGCAGTCCTCATGACGAAATCTCCAATTGCAATCGGGCTCGGATCTGAGCCCAGCTTGTAGCTGGGTCCTCTGATCTTTCAGGCAAGCCTGCGGGCGGCTGCTGCTTGCGGCGAATTTGCACCGATTGCCGCAAAACGCGATGCGGGCCCGTTACCGGGGAGAAACCGCAGCGGAGCTATCGCAGTGCTAAAGAGAAGCTTCGTTGACGGCTGGGCCCCGCGGCCTACATCGATGCCAAGGCCGACAGCGCCGGACCGGGGAGAGAGACGATCATGACAACACCGCGACAGCTGCATCTGGCTGCCTTCATGCGTCCCGTCAGCCTGCATACCGGCGCCTGGCGCTATCCCGGCGCCTTCCCCGACGCCAATTTCAACTTCGCGCATCTCGCGCGCTTCGCCCAGACGCTGGAGCGCGGCAAGTTCGACGCCTTCTTCATGGCCGATCACCTGGCGGTGCTGAACATGCCGATGGAGGCGCTGAAGCGCAGCGCCACCGTGACCTCCTTTGATCCGCTCACGCTGCTGCCGGCGCTTGCCGTGGTGACGGAGCGCATCGGCCTCATCGCGACGTCCTCCACCACCTTCGACCAGCCCTATCACCTCGCCCGCAAATTCGCCTCCCTCGATCACATCAGCGGCGGGCGAGCCGGCTGGAATCTCGTCACGACCGCCAATCCCGATGCGGCGCCGAACTTCGGCATGGACGACCATATGGAGCATGGCGAGCGCTATCGCCGCGCGCGCGAGTTCTTCGATGTCGTCACCGGCCTCTGGGACAGCTGGGCCGACGATGCCTTCATCCGCGATGTCGAGAGCGGGGTCTATTTCGACCCCGCGAAGCTCCATGTGCTGAACCACAAGGGCACATATCTCTCGGTGCGCGGGCCGCTCAACATCGCGCGCCCCATCCAGGGCTGGCCGGTGATCGTCCAGGCCGGCTCCTCGGAGGATGGGCGCCAGATCGCGGCCGAGACCGCGGAGGCCGTATTCTGTGCCCCCTCGAGCCTCGCCGACGGAAAGCGGCTCTACGCCGACATCAAGGGCCGCATGGAGAAGCTGGGACGCGACCCCGAGCATCTGAAGATCCTTCCCGGCGCCTTCATCGTGGTCGGCGACAGCGAGGCCGAGGCGAAGGAGAAGCGCCTGCTGCTGGACAGCTTCGTCCATTACGACAGCGCGATCGCCTCGCTCTCCATCGCGCTGGGCCATGACGCCTCGAAATTCGATCCCGACGGCCCGCTGCCGGAGATCCCGGAGACCAATGCCAGCAAGAGCGCGCGCCAGCGGGCGATCGATATGGCACGCCAGGAGAACCTCACCGTGCGCCAGCTCGCCCAACGGCTCGGCGGTTATTCGGGCCTCGCCATGGTCGGCACGCCTTCCATGATCGCCGATCAGATGGAGGAATGGCTCGAGACGCGCGGCTGCGATGGCTTCAACGTCATGTTCCCCTATCTGCCCGAAGGGCTCGACGATGTGGTGAACCGCGTCGTACCAGAGCTCCAGCGCCGCGGCCTCTTCCGCAAGGAGTATGAGGGCCGCACGCTGCGCGAGCATCTGGGCCTGCCGCGCCCCGAGAACCGCTTCTTCGCGGCGAAGCACCGGGCGGCGGAGTAGGGCTTCTCTTCCGTCATCCCGGCGAAGGCGGGCATCCAGGCCCCCCAGGTTCCGTCGCTCGCCCTGGATTTCCGCTTTCGCGGGAATGACGTGATTGGGAGTGCTAGTCTCCCTCCGCCATCTGAGGAGGGGAGCGGGCATGGCCGATATTCGCGTGATCTGCGCCATCGGGCAGCGGGGGCAGCTGGGCTTGAAGGGCCATATGCCCTGGGAAGGCAATCCCGGCCGGGAATACCGCGAGGATGTGGAGCGCTTCTTCGAGATCACCCGCGGCCATGTGATCCTCTGCGGCCCCCGGACCGCGGCCTCCTTCCCGAACTGGGCGCTCGCGGAGCGCATGGTGGTGACGGTCCGCTCCGGCGATGATCCGGAGGCGATGGTCGCCCGATTTCCCGGCCGTGTCGTCTTCATCGGCGGCGGCCCGCCGGTCTGGGCCGCCTATGCCCATCTCGTGCGCCATTGGGACATCACGCGCCTGCCCTATGACGGCGAGGCCGACCGCTTCCTCGACCCGGCTTGGCTTACGACCCCCTCAGCCCCGTAATCTCGCCTAGGCTGGCGTTACGCGCCCTCGAAGTTCACCACGAAGTCGTCGGGCGGGGGGCCGCCGGTGGACCAGAGGAAGAAGCCGTCCGCCGGGGCCCAGTCCCGGGCCTCCCAGGCGAGGGCGTCCGGCAGGAAGTCGATATCCCAGAAATACTCCGCCATCCCGTTCCAGGGATCGCGCAGATAGTGGAAGAAGTTCGAGCCGATGACATGGCGCCCGAGGCCCCAGGCGCTGCGATAGCCGGCCTCGACCACGCGCTCGGCCCCCAGCACGATCTCGTCGAGGCTTCCGACCTCGAAGCTCGCGTGATGAAATCCGCTGCGCTCGGATTGGGCGAAGGCCAGCACGTGATGGTCGCTGTCGCCGGCGGTGCGCAGGAAGGCGAGCAGCCCGCCTTGCACCGTGTCCGAGACCCGCATGCCCAGCATGCCGGTATAGAAGGCGGTGGCCCGCGCGACGTTCGGCGTGAAGAGCAGCACATGGCCGAGCCGGCGCGGGCGCACGACCTGTCCCCGGGGCGGCGCGCCGCGCGCACCCAGCCGGCGGAAATCGCCGGGGCTGTTCATCCGCTGGCCCGGCCCGCCTTCCGCCGGCGCCGCCTCGGCGATCTGGAGATTGACCAGCACGCCGTCGGGATCGCGGAACCAGAGCCCCGCCGGCGCCTCGGCATCCGGCGGATCGAGAAGCGCGACGCCGCTGGCTTCGAGCTTCGCCTTGACCGCGGCCAGGCCCGAAGCCGTGGCGCCGAAGCTCAGATAATGCGTGCGCCGCCTGGGGCCCTCGGAGAGCCGGATCTGGTCCTGGTTCCGGCCGGCGCAGCGCAGCGCGAGCGCGTTGCCGCGCTGGGCCGCCTCGAGGCCGAAGGTCTCATAGAAGCGCCGCCCCGCCTCTATATCGGGCACCGACAGTGCGACGTGCTGCAGATTGCGGATCATCGATTCCGTCCTCCGGACTAACGCTCTACCTTCAGTGCCGCGTCGAAGAATTCGACCGCGGCAGCGCCTACCATCTCTTGGATCCGGTGGCGGTCAACCCCCGGCCCGTCGATGCAGCTGCCGGGGAATTCATCGCGCCCTTCCTCGTCGCATTCATTGTCGAAGATCTCATGGCCGGCTCCCGGGATGAGGGTGAGCTTTGCATTCGCAATGTATTTCGCCGCGAAAGACGCGTTCGGCCCGGCCGGCGTCTCGGTATCGGCATCACCGACGATGAGATAGGCCGGCACCGCCGTCTTCGCCAGCCCCGCCGGATCCATGCCGAAGGCCTGGATGATGCCGGGCGCCATGGCGAAGGCGGCCTTGACCCGCGGGTCGCGCAGATGCAGCGCGGGCTTGGCATCCACCGGCATCTGCTCGCGCAGATAGAGCGGGATCGTCAGGTTGTTGCGCCAGTTGCGCTGGTAGCTTTCGAAGAGCGCTGCGTTCACCGCGGCGCCGCCGATCCAGAGCGAGGTGAAGCCGCCCTGGGAATGGCCGGCGATGCCGATGCGGGCGGGGTCGATATGGCCGCGCCAGACGGGGTCGCGGGTGAGCCAGGTGATGTCGACGGCGATGTCGAGCGGGCGCTGCCAGATCTTGTTGGTGAGATAGACGATGGAGGAGTCATAGGTGTTGGCGCGGTAGTGATTGGGGGCCGCCACGATATAGCCGCGCGCCGCCAGATATTCGCCGAGCCAGGCATAGACGAGCCCGTTGCTGCCCCTGCCATGCGACAGCATGATCAGGGGAAAGCGCTGGGCCCGCGCGGCGACCGGCGCATCGCGATAGAGATTGAGACCGGTCGTGAAGGGAACCACCGTCGGCTTGGCCCCGGGATCGGCGATCGCCGCGGGGTAGAAGATCGTCATGACCACGGGTCGCGCGCCATAGGTCCGGTCGGTCCAGCCCACCTGGCGCATGCCGACCTTGTAGGTCGCGGCCGGCGGCTGTGCCGCGCGGCCGAGCACCGGCAGGAGGCAGAGCGACAGCAGAAGCAGCAGCACCCTGGCGTCACAGCTTCGAAACGACATCTGACGATGCTCCCCTTTGTCCCGCGTCATCATAGCGCCGAGATACCCTTGCAGCCCGAACCTTCTGCCCGATCCTTCTGCCCGATCCTTCCGAGGGAACGCCCGCCGTCATCGCCCCTCGCGCTGCGGCCCCGATCCGTGCAGGATGGGCGGATGAGAGCATCGCCGCATCGGCTCATCCTTCCCATCCTTCTGCTGCTGGCAGCCCTGCTTCCGGTTGGCACCGCCAGGGCCGCGACGGAGCGGCCGCTCGCGGTCGTCGGCTTCAACTTCGTCGATACCTCGGGCGAGGCGAAGGATCAGAGCGCCGCCCATGCGGCGCGGCTTTCCGCCATGATGGAGACGCTGCAGAGCAAGCTTGCGGCGAGCGGCCGGTTCAAGATCATCGCCTTGGCCTGCACACCGGAGCCCTGCACGGCGGAGCCCGATGTCGATAGCGCGCTGTCCGCGGCCCGCAAGGCCGGCGCCGACTGGACCCTGGTGGGCACGGTGCGCAAGACCAGCACGCTGATCCTCGACATGCCGGTCGAGGTCATCGACATGGCAAGCGGCAAGGCCGTCTATGGCCGCCTGCTCAGCTTCCGCGGCGATACCGACGATGCCTGGCAGCATGCCGCGCGCTTCCTCGCCCGCGAGCTGATCGCCCAGCTGCCGCCCTAGAGCCTGATCGTCTCAAGCTGGTTCAGATCTTGCTCTAGGCGCTGGCTGTTAATACAGCGGATTTACAGCCACGCCTGCCCTTCGGCGGACCCGTGCGGGAGGGCGCGGGCATCTGCTTCTGCAGAGAATCTGCAGCGGGATCCTCCTGGGTACAGGCAGGCGTCTTGCCTCTCTCCCGCGCCTTGAAGCGGCAGAGCCCTCTCCCCCGTCCCGGGGGGCGAGGGGAAAGCAAAAGCGGGCGAGGGGGATTGACGGGGTGGAGCGGAATTCGCCGAGCCTATATTTATGAATATATACGCAAAACGCGTCGTGAGTCAAGCACAAAAGCAGGCTAAAGCGCGAAGCGGGCCTTGATGCGCTCCGCGCAATCCAGCGGCGTGGCCAGGCTCGTATCCACCTCGAAGTCGTAGCGCATGTCCTTGTGGATGCGGGCGAACTGGCGGCGGGCGAGGCCGATCAGGCGGTCGCCCCGGGCGCGCTCGCGCGCCTCGAGCACGTCCAGCGGCGCGAAGACGCCGATGAAGGCGATGTCGAAGCCCGCGAGCTGCAGCTCGTAGTCCCGCTTCACGGGCGCCTCCATCACCTCATCGACGATCATGTCGTTGCCCTCGGCGGCAAGGGCGGCGATGGCGCAGCGCATGCCGCGCATCAGGCACTGGCCCAGCGGGCCGGTGCGGATCTCGATCGAAGGCCGTCCCTCCTCCTCGAGGGTCTCGAGGGCGAACCAGTCGGGATGGCCCCAGCCCGAAGCGGGCATCATCTCGAGGAAGCCATCCATCTGGACATGGAGAAAGCGGTTGGCGGTGAGTTCCTGCAGCGCCTTGGCGATGGCGCTTTTGCCGGCGCTGCCGACGCCGTTCAGGATGATGATGCGCGCGCGATCCGGCACGAGCTTCCCCTCGGTTGCGGTGACGGAGCTTAGCATCCGCGGAAGATAAGGATTCAGCACAAAGGCACAGAGGTTCACTGATCCCTTAACCGCACTCGCGAGAGAAAGCCCAGCGCGCATGGAGTACACGATGGGCTTCGCGGGCCTCTGAGACTACAGGAGCGATTCGGGCTCCGGTTGTTCTACTCACCCGCGTCTTGAACATTCCGGTACCTGTTCCTCTCACGGCCTTACCGATTCCTTAAGCACTGAGGTGCCTACCATGGCTCAACCAGGCCGTCTCTCTGGTCGGCCCGGCTGGGACGCCGGAGCCCGTGATCCTGCCGGATCATCTCACGGGGGCTCCGGCGGACTAGCCTCTTCCTCGGCTTGAACCCCAACTGGACGGCGTTCGCGGCCGTGGGCGATTGAGGTCGATCGCCGGCCTCGGGAGGTCTCGGAGAATGAACAAATCGCTACGCAAGCTCGTGATCTTGGCCACAATCGCTGCGGCTGCCATCTCTTCAGGAGCGTGGGCCGAGGACAAGCTCCTGAAGGAATCGGTGGATTTCAACGGGACGGTCATCTTCCTTACCGCGAAAGTGCCGGGACTGATCTTTGGCGCGGTCCGGAACGGCGAGACCGCGTTTGCGGGCTTCGGAGAGATCGCCGATGGCAGCAAGAGGGAGCCGGACGGCGACTCGCTGTTTCGCATAGGATCGATAAGCAAGGCCTTCTGTGGCAGCGTACTCTCCGCCCTCGTCGTTGAGGGCAAGGTCAAACTGACCGACCGCTTGCAGGACCATCTGGTCGGCGCCAGCGTGCCTGACAAGGGCGGTCGCGCCATTCGCCTCCTCGATCTCGTGACGCAGACCTCGGGGCTTCCGCGCGAAGTGACGCGTCCCGAAGCACCGCCCGACAATCCCTTCTCGACCAACACGAAAGAGGCCGCGTTTGCCGAACTCAAGAACGACCCACTGCTTTTCGTGCCCGGCACCGCGGCGCTCTATTCCAACTACGGATTTGATCTGCTCGGCTTCGCGATCGCCGATATCGCCGGCAAGCCATATGCCGACGCGCTCAAGGAGCGGGTGCTCGATCCGATTGGGATGAAAGACACGTATCTCAATCCGCCGGAAGAGGCCAAGTCGCGAGTCATGCAGGGTCACAATTTCGATGGCAGTCCCATGGCGACCGTGCCGACGCCGTCAAGCATTGGTTGCGCCGGCGGCCTCTATTCAACTGCCAACGACATGCTGCGCTGGATGCGCTGGCACCTCGACCGAAGCCCTTCTGCCGACAGCGAATTGCGCGTAGTCAACCACGCTGCGTACGTCTATCGCGACGGCCTGTCGGCGGTGCTCGGCCTCGACGATGGGGGCCAGATGGATGCGATGGGGCTTGGTTGGGTTATCACGATGCCCAAGGACAACCGGCCGCTGATGCTCGAGAAGAGCGGCGGCCTCCGGGGATTCTTCTCCTACGTCGCGCTCGCACCAACGCGCGGGGTCGGCGCATTCTTCGTCATGAACGAGTTCAGCGCTGGTGGATTCAACGCTGCCGTGGAAGCCACCAACGAGTTTGTGAGCGCACTCGCGCCGCGCTAGTCCCGGCGATTCACGGATCGTCGTGAAGACGCCGCAGCCCTCTTCTCCCTCCCCCTGCGGGCCGGCAGGCCCGCACTTTGACGGGGGAGGGACGGGAGGGGGTGGCCGCAGATACCCGAGAGCGTACCCTTCGGTTGGTTTGATTCGCTGCCGCGGTTCAGCCCCCCACCCCGACCCTCCCCCGCGAGGGGGGAGGGGGGAGTAGGCCGGCGTCGCCATGCGAGTTGTGTGAACGCCGTAGCTTCAAAGCGCGGGCGAGGGTGGGAGAGGGGCGGGAAGCGCGGGCGCTTGCGAGGCGCGGGCCTCATGTGAGACCTTCGCTTATTCGATCACCGGTAGAGGGTGCCTCCATGTCGCTCAACCTCTATTTCGCTTTTCTACTCGCCGTCATTGTGGTGGTCATCATCCCGGGGCCCTCGGTCACCCTCGTCATCGCCAACAGCCTCCGGCATGGCATGCGCGCCGGGCTGCTGAACGTCGCGGGGACCCAGATCGGGCTCGCGGTCATCATCGGCGTCGTCGGCCTCGGGCTCGCCTCGGTCGCCCGGACCATGGGCTGGTGGTTCGACTGGCTGCGGCTCGCGGGGGCGGTCTATCTGATCTGGCTCGGCTGGAAGATGCTGCGGGCACCGGCACCCACGGCCGATGCGCCGCGCCCGCCGCGTCCCGCCGGCGGCTTCCTGCTGCAGGGCCTGCTGGTCGCCCTCAGCAATCCGAAGACCCTCTTCTTCTTCGGCGCCTTCTTCCCGCAGTTCATGGACCCGCATGGCAACACGATGCTGCAGCTCCTCCTGCTGGGCGGGACGGCCATGCTGGTCGCCGCCATCTCCGACAGCGCCTATGCCCTGCTCGCCGGCCGCGCGGGCACGCTGGTCGCGCGCCGACGCATCCACCAGTTCGCCAAGGCGAGCGGCCTCTGCCTGATCGGCGGCGGGGCGTGGCTGGCGTTCTCGCGGAGCAGATAGGTTCGAAGGCGAACCCGGCAGCGCGGAAATTCAGATGCCAGCTCTCCGTCCCCATCTCCGGCCGGCTGGGAAATTGCCTGCAGATGGCGCGCCGGCGGCGGAGGCCCGGGAGGCCGGGATCGGAGCTTCCTGAGCCATGGGCATCATCCGCAAGGCGGCTATCGTCGCCGGCATCACGCTGGTCACATATCTCGTCGCCGACTGGTCGCTCGGCCTCTACTACCATTATCGCATGCGCGAGCTGCCCCCCAGCCTGGACGGCATTCCGGGTCTCAAGGGCGAGCCCTATGCGGTGCCGGAATTCGGTCTGGAGGCCCAGGAATCATCGCCCGTCTACACGATCCCGGGGACGCGCCTGCTCTGGCCGCGGGAGTATCACGGGCAATTCTTCAACATCGACCGGCTGGCGCCGACCGAGAGCTATTACCGGCGGACCGTCGACCCTCCGGTGACGAAACAGCCGCCGGTGGTGGTGCTGTTCCTCGGCGGATCGACGGTCTATGGCCCCGACACCCCCGACGGGCTCACCATAGCGAGCCAGCTCTCCACGATCCTCAATGCCGAGGACACGAGCCACAGCTATGTCGTGCTGAACGCCGGTGTGACGGGCCTCGATTCGACGATGGAGCGGGAGCGACTGGCCTATGAGCTGAATCACGGGCTGAAGCCGGGGATCGTCGTCGTGCTCGACGGCGGACTCGATCTCGTCGGCGGCTTCTATCTGGGAGCGCCGGGCCGGCCGCCGATGACGGGCCGCACCTATTGGGCAGAGCTGTTCTACAAATACTTCCCGATCAACATCTATCGGCGACTCAGTATCTGGGCGAGCGAGCGCGCCGTGCGCCTGAAGCAGAAAAAGGCGCCTGAAACCGTCAGCGATCCTCACCGGCTGGAGAAGCTGCTGGCGGAAACGGCGCGGGTCTACGAACAGAATCAGATGGCCATGGCCAAGCTGGCCGCCGGCGTCGGGGCGCGGTTCATCACCGTGCTGGAGCCGAATCGCTACGGCACCTCCTACACGCATCAGACGCCCGACCTCGACTATGTCGCGCGGCAGACCGATGGACATATGCCGGGCTTTTCGGGACTCCTGCCCACGGGGCTGAAGGCGCTGGGCGATGCGCAGGCCGAGCTTCGAGCCCAGGGTATCGATACGCTCGATCTGTCGGCGGTCTTCAAAGACAAGACCGGCAATATCTTCACGACGACCACGGCCCATTTGAACGCGGAAGGAAGCCGCGTCGTCGCCGAGCGGATCGCAGGGGTCATTCTGGGCCAGGTCCCGGTCTCGGAGCAGTGAAGCGCCCGCCGATGACCAGCCGGGGGCGTATTGCTGAACCGAGGCGCAGAACATCAATGTCGTG
>DATBBO010000601.1:0-2343 GCA_036270995.1 Dongiaceae bacterium
AGGCGAGGCGCGCGCTGGAGGAGAAGGCGACCGAGCTGGCGCTGACCTCCAAATACAAATCCGAGTTCCTGGCCAACATGTCCCACGAGCTGCGCACGCCGCTCAACAGCATCCTGATCCTGGGCCAGCAGCTCTCCGACAACCCCGAGGGCAATCTCAATCCCCGGCAGATCGAGTTCGCGCGCACGATCCATGGCGCGGGCAGCGATCTGCAGAACCTGATCACCGACATCCTCGACCTCTCGAAGATCGAATCCGGCACCGTCACCATCGAGGCCGAGGAGGTTGTGTTCGCCGACCTCGCCGATGCGGTGGCGCGGCCCTTCCGCCACGAGGCCGAGCGGCGCGGCCTCGCCTTCGAGGTGCGCATCGATCCGAACCTCGCCCCCAGCATGGTCACGGATTCCAAGCGCCTGCAGCAGATCCTGAAGAACCTGCTCTCCAACGCCTTCAAGTTCACCGAGCAGGGCGGAGTAAAGCTCAGCGTCAGCAAGGTGGCCGCCGGCTGGAAGGCCGCCAATCCGGCCCTCAAGCAATCGCCGACCGTGGTCGCCTTCGAGGTCACCGACACCGGCATCGGCATCCCGCCGGAGAAGCAGCGCATCATCTTCGAGGCCTTCCAGCAGGCCGATGCCTCGACCAGCCGCAAATATGGCGGCACGGGGCTGGGGCTCGCCATCAGCCGCGAGCTCTCGGGCCTTCTCGGCGGCGAGATCCAGCTCCGCAGCAAGCCCGGGCAGGGCAGCGCCTTCACCCTCTATCTGCCGCTGAAATATACCGGCTCCAGCTTGCCGAGCCGCGCCCCCAGCGCGGGGCTTCGCCCGCCGAGCCTGGCGCTCGCCAGCATGCCCCAGACCGTGGAGCGGCCGGTGGAGCAGATCCCCGACGATCGCCTCGATCTCGAGCCCGGCGACATGGTGCTGCTGATCGTCGAGGACGACCCGCATTACGCCCGGGTCATGGTCGGGCTCGCCCATGACAACGGCTTCAAGGTGCTGGTCGCCCATAAGGGTGCCGATGCCATGACGCTCGCCCGGCAATACCAGCCGAGCGCCATCTCCCTCGACGTCTTCCTGCCCGACATGCTGGGCTGGACGGTCCTGAACCAGCTGAAGCAGGAACCGGCCACGCGCCACATCCCGGTGCAGATCATCACTCTCGACGAGGACCGCCAGCACGGGCTCTCGCGCGGCGCCTTCTCCTTCATGAGCAAGCCGGTCAACGCCGCCGAGCTGCACAAGGCGCTGAGCCGCATCCGCGACTATGCCAAGCCGCGGCGCAAGCGCCTGCTGCTGATCGAGGACAGCCCGGCGGAGCAGCTGAGCGTGGCCCAGCTGATCGGCGATGAGGATGTCGACATCGTGGTGGCGGGCTCGGGCAGCGAGGCGCTGGAGATCCTGCGCGAGCAGGATTGCGACTGCGCCGTGCTCGATCTGCGCCTGCCGGACATGTCCGGCTTCGAGGTGCTGGAGAAGCTGCGCGATGAGCCGGCGCTCTCGGACCTGCCGGTGGTGGTCTTCACCGGGCGCGAGCTCTCGCCGGAGGAGGATGTCCGCCTCCACACCATGGCGCGCAGCGTGGTGGTGAAGGGGGTGGAATCGCCGGAGCGCCTGCTGGACGAGACAGCGCTGTTCCTGCACCGCATCGTGGCCGACCTCCCGCCGGCCAAGCAGAAGATGATCGAGCGGCTGCACAGCTCCGACGACGACTTGCACGGGCGCACCGTGCTGCTGGTGGATGACGATGCCCGCAACATCTTCGCCCTCGCCAGCGTGCTGGAGCGCCATGGCATGCGGGTGCTGACCGCCACCACCGGCACCGAGGCGCTCAATCTGATCCATGCCAGCCCGCAGGTCGCCATCGTGCTGATGGACATCATGATGCCCGGCATGGACGGCTATGAGACGATCCAGACCATCCGCGAGGATCGCGCGATGCGCCGCCTGCCGATCATCGCGCTGACCGCCAAGGCGATGAAGGGCGACCGCGAGAAATGCCTGGAGGCCGGCGCCTCGGACTATCTCGCCAAGCCCGTCAACACTGAGCAGCTCCTCTCCACGCTGCGCCTCTGGCTGCACCGGTGATGGGAGAGGCCGCCATGCGCGATCCATTTGCGAGACCCCCTCACCCCGACCCTCTCCCCCGCTCCGGGGGCGAGGGGAAAAGGAGCGGTGGGGTGCTTTTTTTGACCGTCACCCCGGCGCGATCCCCGGATCGAGTCCGGGGAGGGGTCCAGGCCAACCGGCACACCCTTGCAACCCTGGATCCCGGCTTTCGCCGGGATGACGGAGGAAACAAAAGACGGAAACACGTCATATGCGGTGCCTCGCTCAGTGCTGTAGA
>DATBBO010000602.1:0-5785 GCA_036270995.1 Dongiaceae bacterium
CTTCGCGATGGGCCCCTTCCTCTCCCGCTTCAAAGCGCGGGAGAGGGAAAACAGAGCGAGGCTGATTCCATGGCGGCTCTTTATCCTGAGATCGAGCCCTATGGCGCCGGGATGCTCGATGTGGGCGACGGGCATCGCGTGTATTGGGAGACTTGCGGCAATCCATCAGGAAAGCCGGCCGTCGCCTTCCATGGCGGGCCCGGCTCCGGCTGCACACCGGGCTGGCGGCGCTTATTCGATCCCACGGCCTATCGGATCGTTCTGTTCGATCAGCGCGGCGCGGGGCGAAGCCAGCCGCATGCCAGCGAGCCGGATGTCGATCTCTCCACCAACACGACGGCGCATCTGCTCGGCGATATCGAACACCTCAGGGCGCATCTTGGCATCGCGCGCTGGCTGGTGCTGTGCATGTCCTGGGGAACGACCCTGGCGCTCGCCTATGCCGAACGGCATCCCGATCGCGTGAGCGCGATGGTGCTGGTCAGCGTCGTCACCACCACGGCCCGGGAGGTCGATTGGATCACGCGCGGCGTCGGCGCCTTCTTTCCCGAGGCATGGGCGCGCTTCCGCGACGGCGTCCCGGACCCGGCGCAGACTGGGAACCTCGTCGAGGCCTATCATCGCCTTCTCATGGATCCCGATCCCGCGATCCATGAGAAGGCGGCGCGGAATTGGTGCGATTGGGAGATCGCTATCGTCGCGCTGCATCGCGGTCAGAGGCCGGACCCCCGATATGAGCGGGCGGCGTTCCGGCTCGGCTTCGCGAGGCTGGTCACCCATTACTGGCGCCACCACGCTTGGCTCAAGGAGGATGACCTGCTGCGCGGAGCGGGCGGCCTATCAGGGATGCCCGGCGTCCTGATTCATGGCCGGCTGGACCTCGGTGGTCCGCCCATTACCGCCTGGCGGCTGCACAGGGCTTGGCCTGGAAGCGAGCTCATCATCCATGGCGCATCCGGCCATGGCGACAGCGATGCCGAGCCGATATGCGCGACAGCATCCTCGCCGCCACGGATCGATTCAGCACCCTCCGATAGAAATGAGAGAGGACCGGCTTGACAGGGACGGCTCTCGATATTATTTAGCCGGTTGGTTATTTAGCTAAGAGGTTAATTTCCATGCCGCCCGATCCTCTGAGCGCAACTTTCGCCGCTCTGTCCGATCCGACAAGGCGGGCCATCCTCGCCCGGTTGATGGAGGGCGGGGCCTCGGTCACAGAGCTGGCTGAGCCCTTCGATATGAGCCTCCCCGGGATCTCCAAGCATCTCAAGGTGCTGGAGCGCGCCGGCCTGATCGCGCGGGGGCGGACGGCGCAGTGGCGGCCCTGCCGGCTGGAGGCCGGCCCCCTGAAGGAGGTCGCCGACTGGGTCGAGCACTACCGCCGCTTCTGGGAGCAGAGCCTCGACCGCTTGGGCGACTACCTGCGCGAGCTCCAAACCAAGGAGCCAACACATGACGGCAAGACGCATGACGGAAAGAAGTGAGGCCGCGAGAGGCGAAGCTGCAGAAGGCGCGACCGCTGGGGTACCCGCCGAGCGGGTGCTGGTCCTCGAGCGCGAATACGACGCGCCGCGCAACCTGGTCTTCAAGGTCTGGACCGATGCTGCGCATCTGGCGCGCTGGTGGGGGCCAAAGGGCTTCGAGGTGCTGTCCTGGAAGGCGGACGCCCGGCCCGGCGGCCGGTTCCGCTTCGGGATGCGCTCGCCCGAGGGCCAGGAGCATTGGGCCCATGGCGTCTATCGCGAGGTTGTGGCGCCTGAGCGTCTCGTCTTCACCACGGCCTGGGAGCATCCGGATGGCATCCCCAAGCATGAAACGGTGGTGACGATCACTCTCACCGAGAGAGGGGGGAAGACGAAGCTCCGTTTCCACCAGGCAATCTTCGACTCCGAGATCGCCCGCGATCTGCATCGCGGGGGCTGGAACAGCACCTTCGACAACCTGGCCGATTACCTGGCCGCTCTTTGAAATCCCCCAAGGAGAACACCATGGAGAACACCATGCAGCACCGGATCGTATCCCGCGACGAATGGCTGACCGCCCGCAAGGCCCATCTGGCAAGAGAGAAAGCGATGACGCGGCTGCGCGACGACCTCGCCGCCGAGCGCCGGGAGCTGCCCTGGGTCAGGGTCGAGAAGCCCTACCTCTTCGATGCCCCGGAGGGAAAGGTGAGCCTGAGCGATCTCTTCGCCGGGCGCAGCCAGCTCATCCTCAAGCATTTCATGCTGGCGCCGGGACAGAAGGAAGGCTGCGTCGGCTGCTCCTTCGAGGTCGACCATGTCGGGGGCGCGCTGGTGCATCTCGAGCAACACGATGTCAGCTATGCCGCCGTGGCGCGTGCGCCCTTGTCGGAGATCGAAGCCTTCAAGACGCGCATGGGCTGGCGCTTCCGCTGGGTCTCCTCCTTCGGCAGCGACTTCAACTACGATTTCAACGTCTCCTTCACCCCCGAGGAGATCGAGAACGGCACCGCCTTCTACAACTACCAGATGACCAAACTGCCGCTGGAGGACCTTTCGGGCCTCAGCGTCTTTTATAGGGACGGGACCGGCGCGATCTTCCACACCTATTCCTCCTTCGGCCGCGGCAATGAGGAGCGTGTCGGGACCTATATCTTCCTCGACATGACCCCCAAGGGGCGCAACGAGACCGGCCCTTCCCACAATCTCAGCGACTGGGTGCGCCATCACGACCGCTACGGTCATGCCGGTTTCGTGGCGCCCAACGGCCGCTGGATGCCGGCGGCGGAGCCGGCGGATTGCCGCGCCGCAGGGGTCGAGGCGTGAGGGCGAAGGGATGAAAAGCCATCGCGGAAGCTGCCATTGCGGCGCGGTTCGCTTCGAATGCGAGATCGACCTCGCCGAGGGAACCAGCCGCTGCAATTGCTCCATCTGCGGCAAGCAACGGTTCTGGAAGGCGATCGCCAGGGCGGACGCCTTCCGGCTGCTGCATGGAGGGGAGATGCTGACGGACTACCAATTCGGCAGCCACGTCATCCACCACCTCTTCTGCCGCCGCTGCGGCGTCAAGCCCTTCGGTCGGGGCCATCTGGAGGCGCTCGGCGGCACCTTCTACGCCCTCAATATCGCGTGCCTGGACGATGCCTCGGCGGCGGAGCTGGCCGCGGCCCGGGTCCGCTACGAGAACGGGCGCGAGGGAGATTGGGGAGCGCCGCCCGCCGAGACGTGCCATCTCTGAGCCGATCGTCACGATAAACCTTAGATGACAGTTGACCGCGTACGCCCCCTCACAAGAATGGCCTGACGGCACATTCATGGAGGGGCTCCGCATGTTGAAGGTATCGCAGATCGCCGTTCTCGCCGCCGGGCTCGCAATCCTGCCCGCGGTTCTCGGCCATGCCGACGAGTTGGCGCTGAACATCGAGACGGGATTATGGGAGATGACCAGCACGCCGCATCTGAGCGGCGACATTCCCGACCAGGCCAATCTGACGGCGGACCAGCGTGCCAAGCTGGAAGCCGCGATGGGCAAGACCATGGCGCCCCGCCGATACAGGGAATGCATGACCCCGGAGAAGCTGCAGCACGCCTTCGATCAGCCGCCGACGGCAGCGGCCAAATGCCAACGCACCGTTCTGGTCAACTCGGCGACCGAAATGCAGATGCGGATCGATTGCACCGATGCCCAGGGGACGCATCATATGTCGGTGCATGTGCAGGCGCCCGGCCCGGAGGCGATCATCGGCACCATGACTCTCGTATCGACCCGCAACGGCAAGACCTTCACGATCCTCAACAACATCGAGGGCAAGCGGGTCGCCGCGGATTGCGGAAGCGTCACGAATATCGAGCCCATCAACTGAGGCTGAGGCTAGGGCAGCGCGTGCGCCTCGCGCCAGAGGCGGCGCAGCTCATCGCCTTCGCCGGCGAATCTCTCGCCTGTCACCCGGCAGTCGGCGATGCGATCGGCGCGGAAATGGCGGAAGCCCTGGCGCAGCTCGCACCAGCCCGTCAGCACCACGACCTCGATGTAATAGAGGATGGCGAGGGGCTTGACCGTCCGCTCCGTACGCCGCGCCTCGCCATCCTCATAGGCGATCCAGAGCTTTGCCTCCTCGCGGATGGCGCGGCGGATGAGCCGGAGATCGACGCGCTCGGGCGGCAAGGGACCCGCGCGCGAGACGTAGAGGGGCGGGTCGTCCAGATTGAGCGCATCCTCTTCCGGCAGCACCTCGGCGATCTTGGCGGTGACCCGGCGCGCGGCGGCCTGCAGGCCCACATCGCCGGTGCGGCGCAGGAGCGAGAGGCCGACGACGATCGCCTCGACCTCCTCGGCGGTGAACATCAGCGGCGGCAGATCGAAGCCGCGGCGCATGACATAGCCGATGCCGGCTTCCCCCTCGATGGGCACGCGCATGGCCTGCAGTGCTGCGATGTCCCGATAGACCGTCCGCGGCACCACCTCCAGCGTCTCGGCAAGCGCCTGCGCGGTCACCGGCTTTGCCGCGCGGCGCAGAAGCTGGATGATCTCGAACATCCGGTCGGATCGGCTCACCGGCTCGCTTCCTCTGCTGTCCGCATGAAACAGGATCGCTGCTGACAATAGGCTGTCAACAGCCTCTGGCGACGAGCAAAGGAGGGGCGTCAGAAGGGCATCGCCTGGTTTAAGGCTTCGTCGCGCCCCCGGAGGGTGGTGGGCCGCCGTGGAAATAGATGTCGATCTGCTGGTTGCCCAGCTCGCCAGCCGGCAGCGCCACCGCGAAGAACACGCGGGCTAGCGCGATCGTCCTGTCGTGAATGGCGGCGCGGTCCACGCCCGGATTGTCCCGGCACAATAGCGCCAGGCTCTCGGCTATCGCGGGCACGCAGACATCGAGAAAGGTGTAACGCCCCACACCGGGCAGCAGGGTGACGCTCGCCCGCGGGAGGAATTCGGCGATGCGCTCGATATTGGTCTTGACCGGGGCGATCGCATCGGCGGTGCCGGCCACCAGCGCCACCGGGATTTGGACATCGGCGAAGGAGTTGGCATCGAAGGCCTCGCCCAGGCCCGGGGCGATTGCGAAGACGGCCTTGATCCGCTGGTCCCGATAGGATGTGCCGGAGCGCGAAATCGACGCCACCATCTCCGGCGAGGGTGCCGATGGGGTGCTTCCCCCGGCCTTGATCCGGTTCATTTCCGGCGGATGGCAGATGGCGTCGGCAGCCGGCGAGGCACAGAAAGCCCGAAACGCCGGCAGATTGGTCCGCGCTCCGGCGAGTTCGAGGACCGTATAGCCACCGGCCGAAAATCCAAGGGCGCCGATACTGTCGCGGTCGATATGGGAGCCGAGCGTCGGATCGGCGAGGACGCCGTCGAGCACCTCGCTCATGTCGAGAGCGCGTTCCCACCACAGCACGAAGCCCTCCATGGTCATGGGCTCGAGCGCGTTGTTGCCCGGGTGGTTCACGCCGGCCACCACATAGCCGGCCGCGGCCAAGCCGGCGCCGAGCCAGTCGAGGCTGTCGGCGCTTCCGCCGGTGCCCTGGGAGAGCAGGAGCAGAGGATATTTCGCCTGCTTCGACGATAGCGGGGCATCGGCTGCAATCGGATGCCCCTGGAAGATCTGACGACCCGGCGCGCCGATATCGTGAGCCACCACAGGCAGGCTTGGATTGATGGCAGATCCGCCGATCAGACCGGAATTCTATAGGCTTTCCAAATAGATGGCGAAACCATGCCTGCCCCCTACCCACGCCCCTATCCACGCTCCAAGCGTCGTAAAGGGCCGGTCAATGAGGATTCCGGCGCAGCATCTGTTCGTCGAGCCATTGGGCGAAGGGCC
>DATBBO010000603.1:0-3152 GCA_036270995.1 Dongiaceae bacterium
CCCGTCGGGCTGCGGCAAGACCACCTCCCTGCGGATGATCGCCGGCTTCGAGGAGCCCGATGCCGGCCGGGTCGAGCTGACCGGCCGCGACATCGTCGGCGTGCCGCCGTTCAAGCGCAACGTCAACACCGTGTTCCAGGACTATGCACTCTTCCCTCATATGACCGTGGCGGAGAACGTCGCCTACGGCCTGATGATCCGCCGCATGCCGAAGCCACAGCGCCAGGCGGCGGCGGAGAAGATGCTGGCAATGGTGGCACTGGCCGGCCTCGGCGGCCGACGCCCCTCGCAGCTCTCCGGCGGCCAGCGCCAGCGCGTCGCGCTCGCTCGCGCCCTCGTCAACAAGCCGAGCGTCCTTCTCCTCGACGAGCCGCTCGGCGCCCTCGACCTCAAGCTGCGCGAGCAGATGCAGGTGGAGCTGAAGGCGATCCAGCGCCAGGTCGGCATCACCTTTGTCTATGTGACCCACGACCAGGGCGAGGCGCTCAGCATGAGCGACCGCATCGCCGTGTTCAACAAGGGCAAGATCGAGCAGATCGGCAGCCCGGCCCGGATCTATGAGCATCCGGCGAGCGTCTTCGTCGCCGGGTTCGTGGGTGTCTCCAATCTCGTCTCCGGCCCCGCGGCAGCCGCCATTCCCGGCGCGCCGCCCGCCTTCTCGATCCGGCCCGAGAAGATCGTCATCGCCGCACCCGGCAGCCCGGCCCCTGCAGATGCCTGCGCCGTCGACGGCACGATCGCGAGCGTGCTCTATCTCGGCGCCTCGACCCGCTTCCATGTGGCGCTGGCCGGCGGCGGCGAGTTGACGGTGATCGACCAGAACCGGGAGGAGACCGCCTCCTCGGCGCTTGCCCGCCAGGGCCAGCCCGTGCGCCTCATCTGGCAGCGCGCCCATATCCAGGAAATGCGGCAATGAGCGCCATGGCCGAGCCGCTCGGATCCGGCCCTATCCGCCAAGGCTTTCTCGGGCGCCTCTCCACTTCCCTCTATCTCCGCCCGCGGCTGGCGCTGATCCTGCTGCTGCTGCCGCCGCTGCTCTGGCTCGGCATCGTCTATATCGGCTCGCTTCTGGCGCTGCTGGCCCAGAGCTTCTTCTCCGTCGACGATTTCTCCGGTCTTACCGTCTATCAGCCGACGCTCGCCACCTATGCCGAGCTGTTCACGCCGACGAATCTCACCATCATCCTGCGCACGATCGTGATGGCGGGGGTGGTCACCATCGGCTGCGCGGTCATCGGTTTTCCGCTGGCCTATTACATGGCGCGCTTCGCGGGCCCCAGAGCCAAGGCCGCCTTCTACCTCGCCGTGATGCTGCCGCTGTGGTCGAACTATCTCGTTCGGGTTTACAGCTGGAAGTTGATCCTGGCCAAGGAGGGCGTGCTCACCTGGCTGTTCAGTCTGGTCGGGCTCGGCGGGCTCCTCGACGACGTGCTGGCCCTGCCGGTCGTCGGCGGCCCTTCCCTCTCCGCCTCCTATATCGGGATGTGCATCGTCTTCATCTATATCTGGCTGCCCTACATGATCCTGCCGGTGGAGGCGGCGCTGGAGCGCGTGCCGCGCAGCTTCATCGAGGCCTCCGCCGATCTCGGCGCCCGACCGCGGGAGACCTTCCGCAATGTCATCCTTCCGCTCGCGATACCGGGCGTAGCGGCGGGCTCGATCTTCACCTTCTCGCTGACCCTGGGCGACTACATCATTCCCAATCTGATCGGCAATTCGCGGCCCTTCGTGGGCATGGTGGTCTATAGCTACCAGGGCACGGCGGGAAACATCCCGCTCGCCGCCGCCTTCACCATGGTGCCGATCGTGGTGATGGCGCTCTACCTCTCCGGCGCCAAGCGGCTGGGAGCGTTCGATGCGCTCTAGTGCGCGCAGCGGCACCGGCGCAGGCTGGGGCCTCAGGACCGCGGCGACCGGCGGGCTCCTGTTTCTCAACCTGCCGCTCGCCTTCATCCTGCTCTACGCGCTGACCACCGACGACCGGAGCTTCAACTTCCCGCCGCCCGGCCTCACCCTCAAATGGTTCGCCGTCGCCTGGGGCCGCGACGATATCTGGCAGGCGCTCACACTCTCGGTGGAAGTGGCGCTCATGGGCATGGGGCTCGCCCTCATTCTCGGAACCCTGGCGGCGCTGGCGATGTACCGGTTCCGGTTCTTTGGTAAGGAATCGGTAACTCTTATGATCCTGCTGCCGATCGCGCTCCCCGGAATCGTTACCGGCATCAGCCTGCGCTCGGCCTTCGCGCTGGGCGGAATCCCCTTCAGCTATTGGACGATCGTGCTGGGCCACGCCACTTTCTGCATCGTCGTCGTGTACAACAATGTGATCGCGCGGCTGCGGCGAAGCTCACCGACGCTCATCGAGGCCTCGATGGATCTGGGCGCCAACAGCTTCCAGACCTTCCGCCATGTCGTGCTGCCAAATGTTGCCACAGCCTTGCTGGCGGGCGGCATGCTCGCCTTCGCCCTTAGTTTCGATGAGGTTATCGTCACTACTTTCACCGCCGGACAGCAGGAAACCCTGCCGATCTGGATGCTGAGCCAGCTCCTGCGTCCCCGCGAGCGGCCGCTCACCAATGTCGCGGCCGTCTTCGTCATCGCGGTCACCCTGCTGCCGATCCTGGGCGCCTACTACCTGACACGCGACACGCATGACGCGGCGGGCAGCGGGAAGTAGCGTCGAAGCTCGGCCATTGCCTGTTGTCTTTTGCTGGCCGACGGCCCATAGTTCATGCACGACAATTCGTTGGTCCGGCAGTCGTACTCGTCTAAGTCGTCACTCGGCGCTCTGACAAGCCCCCTTCCGAACCTCTGATTGTTGCCAAAGCCGCACGAAATATCGTGCGGCTATCCTGTTAACGATGAACGGAGACTACGATGCCGACAGGCACCGTCAAATGGTTCAACCCCACCAAAGGTTTCGGCTTCATTCAGCCGGAGACCGGCGGCAAGGACATCTTCGTCCATATCAGCGCGGTGCAGCGTGCTGGCATGCAGACGTTGAAGGAAGGCCAGAAGGTCACCTACGAGATCCAGACGCAGAAGGACGGACGTCAGTCGGCGGAGAATTTGGCCGTCGGCGACTAAGCATTCCTCGTACTGAGATTCCGGCGCCCGCGTCCTCCAAGACGCGGGCGATTTTATTTGGGGGA
>DATBBO010000604.1:0-6114 GCA_036270995.1 Dongiaceae bacterium
GCGGCCCGTTTTGCGTAGGCCTCCACCGCTTCGGCGGTGCGTCCGGCATCGCGATAGGACTGTGCCAGGTAGAACCAGTAGCGATGATTCTCCGGCTCCTGCTTCAGTGCCTCCGTCAGCAGTCTGATGTCCCGTTCGAACTTGTCGACGCGGTTGGCGCCCGTGGCATGGTCCTTGTACCAGACGCCTCGAAGCTCCTCGACGCCGCCGGGTACGTCGAGATACTCATGCGTCACGCCGTGGTAGCGGGCGCCGCTGTCGCGCCGGGTAAGGCGCGTATTGAAATAGCTGAATCCGGAGTCCGTCCGCTGGATCAGCCGATAGCCCGCTGCCTCCAGGCGGCTGCGGAAGCCTGCGTCCTCGACGACCAGCTCCATATCGGCGTCGGCCAGGAGCAGATAGTCATAGGACAGTTTCGAGGCGGCCGCACAGTCGAGGGCCGCGTTCCGGGCCTGCTCGAAATTGTGGAAGGGAAAGCGATGCAGCTCCCCGGGCAGCCTGCGCCGGGCGAAAAACGAGGTGATGAATTTCTGCGTGCCGTCGGAAGAGCCGGTATCGCCGATCACCCAGCAAGCGACATGATCGGCAACGGCACTGAGACAGCGCTCGAGATTGGCCATCTCGTTCTTGACGATCATGTTGAGGCACAGCAGCTTGCCGCTCGTCATATCACGGTCCGAAAAAGAAACGGCTATGGGTACTAGATGCCCGTGCTATCATCATTTCTCGAGGAAAGACTGACCCATCGTGGTCCCTAGGACAAGACTCCCCCGTTTTTCCTCGCTGAAGCGATCGGGACGAGAGGAATTGCCATGTCAGAGCGTCGCGTAAGAGTGCAGATCCCGCCGAACAACGAGGCGGTTGACGGCGTGGAGGTTGCGGTTGATGAGGCACTCGAGAAGTGGAGCGAGGTTCGCCTGACGGACGGTTCCGTGATCCGGGTCAAGCTCACGGTGGCGTCGGCTGTCCGCATCGAGGGGCGATGGGATCAAGATGGCAATCCGCTCTACATCATCCGGGGTGCGCAGACGATGGTGGTGAGCAGCTCGCCGGACGCCCTTCGCAGAAAGACGCAGTAGAAACATTTCTCAGCCGAGCCGGAGCAAATTCTGTAGCTGAACCGGAAGCCGGCCCGGCGCCCCGATCTCGGCGCAGCTCACCTTCCAGAGGCGCAGATATTCCTCGACCGGAGCGCGGCTTCTCGCCGGCCAGCGGTTGAGCGCACCCAGATCCTCGACGCAGGCACGGTCCTCGAACGCCGCGAGAATGGCCTGTATCACCGGACCTTCGACCGGTGCGAGGCCGCCGGCATTCTCGAGCGCGCTGCGGGTCTCGCGGAACCAGGCCTCCATCTCGGCCCCTGGCTTCGGGTCACCCGGCCTGACATAGCCCGCGATCACATTCGCCCGGTAGTCGACGATGGCCCTGGCGAAGGGTGCGTCACCGGCGAAGGGCGGGTTCGCCGCCCAGCTCTCGGCGAGGAGCCCGAGACCGCGGATCGAGAAGGCTTCGACCAGGGATTCCTCGAGCCATTGGGTCGGTGGGCCTGGCCTTGCCTCGGGCCCCCAGCTATTGGCAAGGACGTGGCCCAGCTCATGCCCGAACTGGTAGGCGAGCTTGCACCAGTCGCGTCCGCCGATGTCGACGATGATCCAGGCCGTCCGGCTGTGATCGTAATGCAGCCAGATCGCCGGCGGACCCGACAGATGGGCATCGATGCGAATGCGATCCGGCTGGCGGTCGGACAGCAGCCTGATCTTGGCGAGCGAGACTTCTCGCATCCGGGCGATGACGATGGCCGCCGCGGCGGGCGGCGATTCTCCCCAATCCCCGGTCAACTCCAGCGGCGCGGACAGCAGCGGGGCCGACGCCGGTTGACCTGCCGCACGGACCGCGCCCAAAAGCGCCGGCCCCGAGAGCGCCAGCGCCGCGAAGCCGATGAAACGCCGGCGCGTCAGCCTCCCGCGGGTGACGGCGGAGAAGGGGTTTCCGCCTGGCGTCTCTTTCAACACCATTGCCCGGTCCGGTCCGCTCGGATCGCCATGGCCGATCCCTTGTCCGTTCTGGCCATGGGTGAGAGCCCTGATCACCTTGCCAACATTCGTCGGGTCCTGCGACAGCGGCACGCCGGTCAGCGCGCTGCCGAGATCCAGGTGATCGGCGCTCGCCAGGCCGGGCTTGGTCGCTGTCATCTTGGCATGGGCGAGCAGTTGCATCAGCGGGTCTCTGCTCAGGGCGGTACCTGTGTTCTGCGAAATCGAGGTGAACGTGGCCGGGCAGGATAACGGCTTCGTCCATCTGGGCGATCCGGTGGCGATCAAGTTCGACACCTTCCCCTATACCCAGTACGGCATGGCCGAGGGCTCCGTGCGGACCATCAGCCCGGACAGCTTCACGCCCCAGGAGGAGGCGCGCACCCCGACCGGCGCGCTGCCGCTTCCGGGCAGCGGCGATCCCTATTACCGCGCCAGGATCAGCATCGACCGGGTGGGGCTGCATGACGTGCCGGCGGGCTTCAGGGTCACCCCCGGCATGCCGGTGACAGCCGACATCAAGGTCGGCAAGCGGACCGTTCTCGGCTATCTTCTCGGCAAGGTGATGCCGCTGGCCCAGGAGGGCATGCGCGAGCCGTAACCCGTGCCGGGTTGTGGCGGTCGGTCCGGCATCGAAGCTCGAGGCCCATTGCTGTGGTAAGTCGGCTGATCGGTTTCCGTTCGCCGTCCGGTGCTTTGCGCCGGGCGATCGAGCTGAGTGAGCAAGGCAAGGCTCTCGAGGCCTTCCCCTTGCTCGCCCGCGCCGCCAAGGCGGGGCTTGCCGAGGCGGAATACCGGGTCGCGCGCTGCTATCTGGAAGGGGTGGGCGTGCCGCCGAGCCGGGCCGAAGGCTCTCGCTGGCTCCAGCGCGCCGCCAGCCAGGGGCTCGTCGAGGCCCAGACTCTGCTGGCAGCTCTCTGCGTCCACGGCCTGGCCGAGCTCAAGGACGGGGCGCGGGGCGATCAAGCCGAGCATCTCTTCGCCGCGGAAGGCCAGACGGGTCCGGACTTCGCCGCAGCGCTCGGCTGGGCGCGCCGCGCCGCCGATGCCGGCTCCGCCCAGGGCCAGGCGATCCTCGCCTATGTGCTGACCCATGGGCCTGACGACATCCGCGATCTCGAGGCCGCCCATCGCTGGTATGAGCGCTCCGCTTCTGCCGGATGCCCGGAAGGTTGCCTGGGCTATGCCCTGTCGCTGGCGCCGCGGACGAAGGATGGCGAGGGCCGCCGGCAGGTCGCCGAGCTCCTGCGCCGCGCCGCCGAGGCCATGCTGCCGACGGCGATCTATCTGCTGGCGGTGCTCGCCGAGCAGGGAATCGGCGTGCAGCGCGATCCCAAGGCCGCGGCCGATCTCTATCGTCATGCCGCCGAGATGGGGGTGCGCTCTGCCCAGCTTCGCTGGGGCCTGGCGCTGATCGAGGGTCGCCTTGTGGCCCAGGATCTCCTCAACGGCGAATCATGGCTGCGGCGCGCGGCGCTGGCCGGCGACGCGGAAGCGGCGGCGCTGGTGGGTGACCTCAATCTCCGAAACGGCGATCTGCCGCCGAACTATACCCAGGCAGCGAGCTGGTACCGCAGGGCCGCCGAGGCCGGACACAAGGCCGCCGCCCGGGCGCTGGGCTCGCTCTATCTGACGGGGGCCGGCGTGGCGCGGGATCCCGACGAGGCGGCGCGCTGGCTGAGGGTCTCGGCCGCGGCGGGCGATCAGCGCTCGCAGGTGGACCTCGCCAATCTCGTGCTCGAAGGCGCCGGCAGCCACGATGATCCGGCAAGCGTGGCCCGCTGGTTCGAGCAGGCCGCTGCCTCGGGCGATCTCGTGGCTTCCTTCAATCTGGGGTTATGTCTGGCCAAGGGTGTGGGCGTGGAGCGCGACGAGCAGCAGGCCGCCCAATGGCTGCGCCAGGCGGCCGAGGGCGTAACCCAGGCGCAGTATATCTACGGCCGGATGCTCGTGGAGGGGCGCGGCGTGGCGGCCGATCTCGAGGAGGCCCGGCGCTGGTTCGCCCGCGCGAGCGAGGCCGGCGTGCTGGATGCCGAGGTCGCTCTCGCGGAGATGATGCTAAACGCCCGGGGCGGCCCGGAGGACGTGGCCGGTGCGCTCGCCTTGTTCGAACAGGCCGCCGCCAAGGGACATGTCGGGGCGATGTTTGCCCTCGGCGCGCTTCATGGCGGGGGTCACCAGATTCCCGCCGATCGCCCGACCGCCCAGCGCTGGTTTCGCGCCGCCGCGGAGCAGGGCCACGGCCATGCGCAGCTGATGCTGGGGCGCTATCTCGCCGCCGGTGCCGCCGGCGACCAGCTTCCTGGCGAGGCGCGCCTCTGGCTGGAGCGCGCCATGGCCCAGGGCATCGACGAGGCCGAGCAGGATCTCGCTGGGCTCCCGGAAGTGCCGGACCCCGGCACTCGCCCCGAGCCACCCATGATGGCAGTCGTGATCTGATCGGCCGCGAGCTACGGATCGCGACTCCGGCCGCCGACCGCCCACCCATCCGATAGCATCGCGAGGCAGCTAAGCATCTCTTTGCCCGAAGCTGGAAAACCTTGCCACCACGCTGCGGGGAACAAGAGCCATCCCCCCGCGGTTCCGTCTTCAGCCGGGATCGAGTCGGATACAGGAGATCGGCATGAGGCTAGTCTCATCGGTGGCGCTGGTTGGCTTGATGGCTGCCATAGCCTGCGCCGCCAGCCTCGCCTTGGGCGAGGGAGAGATCGTCAAGGGTGGAATCGAAGTAAAGGCGCTGACCGGGAGCCTCGCGGGGCACGCCCCAGCTCCCTCAGCGGCGAAGCCGGTGACCGCTTCCTAGCCTGGCCGGACCGGTTCCGAGATCGGGCAAAATGCGGGCCATCGCCCGAGGATGATTTCCACAGCATCGCTACCATCATCGCTGCGTCGCCGCGGGCGTCGAATATGCCCGCCTGCCGGTGGTTTCGCGTGATTGTGTCGCGCATTTCCGCCGCTGTGATCGACGATGTTGCAGTGATTTCACCTCGGGAACCGCAACTCCTGAGGCGCGAATTCCTTCTGTAGCGCAAGGGACAATCGCTGCGGCGCGGGGTGCGCGGCAGGTTGGCACGGGCAAGCGCTTATCCTCTTTGGGCATGGCGCCCCAATTCCCGGATCTACAAAACTTCAGGAGTGCGCCATGGAACGCGAGGCCACGGATTCGGTCGGGGTTACGATTCTCATCAACAACTACAACTATGCGCGATTCCTGCCGGCCGCGATCGACAGCGCGCTCAGCCAGACCTACCGTCCGCTCGAGGTGGTGGTGGTCGATGATGGATCGACCGACGAATCCCCCGACATCATTCGCAATTATGGCAACCGCATCCGGCCGATCTTCAAATCGAATGGCGGCCAGGCCTCTGCCTTCAATGCCGGCTTCGCAGCCAGCCGCGGCGAGGTCATCTGCCTGCTGGATGCCGATGACTTCTTCTTCCCCGAGAAGGCGGAACGCTCCGTCTCGGCGCTGCTTGCCCATCCCGAGGTCGGCTGGGTCTTCCATCCCGTTCACCGCGAGGACAGCGAGGGTCACAGCGAGAGCGTGCCCCCGCTCGATAAGCCGCTGTTCATCGATATCCGCGATGGGGCGTTGCGCGGCAAGCTGCCGGGACCGCCGAAGCCGGTGACCTCGGAAATCGTCATGTCGCGGGATCACAGCGCGCATCCTTCCCCTGACCGAGGCGATGCGGATCACCGCCGACAACTATCTGATCTTTCTCGCCTCGGCCGGGGATCTACCTCGAGGAGGCTTTGGCGGTTCAACGCATTCACGATGCCAACCACTATACGCTGCGTCCCGATCGCCTCCTGATCGAGGCACGGATCCATCTGCTGATCGCCGAGGAAATGCGCCGACGCCACCCGGAACTGCGGCGTCTCAGCAACCACATTTTCTCGCGGGCCATGGCGAACTACCACATGGCGGCCACCGCGGACGAGAGCTGCAGCTCGACGGTCAGGACTTATGTCCGCAATGCCAGCCTGGTCGAGTGGGCGGATCTGTTCCTGAGGGCCGCCTATCACCGCATCCGGCGCCGCCCCAGGCGGCGTTAGCCCGCGGAACGGCTGACCTGATGAG
>DATBBO010000605.1:0-10028 GCA_036270995.1 Dongiaceae bacterium
CCCCTCCGCATTGAGGCACGCGCCGACGCCAGCTCCAGCTTCTCAGCCGCGGGCCTTAGTTACCTCGCCATGGCGATCGGGGTCCTCTCCCTGGGGATATTGGCAGCGTTCCTCTAGCTCGGATCCTTTCCGGGCGGCGAGCCCGTAAATCGGGTCAGGTCCTCCTCAGAAGCCCGGCGATCTCCCTTGTCTCTCGGAGTGATGGAAATCGCGGCTGGGTGCGTCCCAGTGACGCGCCGGCAGGGATCCGTACAGCACAGGAACTTCGGCTGCGAGCGGACATTACCCAGGCACGGCAATTTTGCTTTTACGGGAGAGTTCCCATGGCACGCAGCAACGAAACTTTGAGGCAAAAGGAGATCGGCCGCCTTATCTCCGCCGACAAGGTGCAGGGCACGCCTGTCTCCAATCCGGCCGGCGAGCGCATCGGCTCCATCGAGAATGTGATGATCGACAAGCCCTCGGGGCGCGTGGCCTATGCGGTCATGTCCTTCGGCGGCGTCCTCGGCATCGGCAAGGACCGCTATCCGCTGCCCTGGAACCTCCTGGGATACGATACGGAGCTCGACAGCTATGTGGTCGACCTCGACACCGACTTGCTGAAGGGCGCACCGGTCTATGACGAGCGCGCGAGCGACTGGGCGGACGAGTCCTGGGGACGGCGCATCTATGACTACTACAAAGTCCCGCCCTACTGGATCTGAGGAGCCGTGTCATGGCGCCTGAGACCGATCCACATGTGGTGAGCGGGCCGGAGGCGCGTCGCGGCCAGGGCGCAGCGCCTGAGGACAAGCGCGTGATCTCGGGGATCGAAGCCAAGCAGGGCGTCAAGCTCGGCGTCATGCGTTACGTGCTCATCATCTCCATGTCCCTGGTCATTCTGGGCTTCGTCGTCGTCTGGGTGGTCCAGCGGCTCTGAGAGGCAGCAATGACCCGAAGGATGGGCAAACCGCCGAAGGAGCCACCGGGCGGCCTCCCGCGGGAGCCCGCGCCTGAGGAACTGCCCTCCGATAGTCCGCCGCAGGACCTGCCTCCGTGGCACGATCCGCCGCCCGAGCCTGCACCCCTGGAATTTCCTCCCGACAGCCTGCCGGACGAGAATGCGCAAGGCCCTACGCCGCAGAGCTATCCCGTAGAACGCAGTCGACAGCGATCTGCGTGAATGCCTCCGGAGCGCGGGGGGCGAACTAGCGCGCGGCTTTGCGCCAGACCGGAAGGATGTTCTCGGCCGGGGGCCTGTCCGCAGGGCGGAACAGGCGGCGCAGCTCCTCGCGGACCTCCCGGCCCGCCTCCAGATCCCAGCAATTTATGATGGCGAGTCGGAAGCCACCGGGGGGCATGGCGTGATGCTCCGGGGCGACGCTTTCGTCGAATGTGATCTGGATCGATGAGATCTGCGGGCGCCGGCGCAGTTCGTCGACGGCGGCGGGATCGACGGTCCAGCGTGTCTCATGGGCGCCGAAGAGGACGACGCTGTAGCCTTCGCGCCGCTGGCTGTCGTCGAACCGCCAGACGCCATCGGCATAAAGCCTGACCACGGCGGTTAGCCAGCCCGGGCCGTTGAGGTCGAGCCATTGCTCCGCCATCCTGAGATGGCATTCCAGCATGCGCCCGCCGATGGTCTCGATATTGACGATGCCGGTGAAGCCCTGGAGATGGCGGCGCAGCCAGCCTCCCAGGTAATCCTCGAGTGCGGGGTGGGGGCCTGCATGGATGATCCAGTAGTCAAAGGTTCCCTCCGCTGGCGCATGCTTGCCGGTGGTATGGCGCCACCAGCGGGGCTCGCCATTCTCAATGGCGACATCGGTCGAGATATGGTCGCCGGTGAAGAGCGGCATCCACATATGGCCGGGCTGGAGGGCGGCGACGTATTGCGCCTCGTCATGGATCACCCGCCCGCCGGTACCCATCCCCCGCATGTTGTAGATCGGCTTGGAATAGACCGGGTATTCCGGGGGGATCGTGCCATGGGGGCCATGAGGCAGGCCCTGAGTCTCGCAGATCAGGAGCTTGTTATGGACCCAGCGGTATTTCGGATAGAGGTCCCAGGCGGAAACCTCGTCGACCGGGATCACCACCCCCGGAGGCACCGGCTCGTTCTCGAAAGACTGCTCGCGCCAGGGGTCCACGCCCCGAAAGGGCTTGGATTGGTCGTGAAGCATGGCTTCGGCTGGCCTCGCTACTGAGCGCCCGCGCATCTTCCGGCGCTTAGGGGAGTCAATTAGGCAACCCGGCCGGGAAGTCAACGAGGGATCGATGCCGCCAGACGGGATTCTGCCTCCCCTTACGCTTTGTTATCCTTGTCGCGGTGGTAGTCGAAGGTGGCGTTGATCATGTCGAGGAGATGCTGGCCTCCGGTGGTGGGCGGGTATCTGGCCGGCCGATCCGGGCCCCAGCAGGTTTGCAGGCAGGTCAGGTCGGTATTGAAATCGGGATCGAAGAAGAAGGGCAGGGAATAGCGGTCCTTGCCCGAGCTATTGATCACCCGGTGCACCGTCGAGCTGAAGATCCCGTTGGTCCAGCGCTCCATCATGTCGCCGATATTGACGACGAAGCTGCCCGCGACATAGGGCGCGTCGATCCATTCGCCGGCGCTGTTGCGCACCTGGAGGCCACCCACCGGATCCTGGGCGAGGATGGTAAGGCAGCCGAAATCCGTATGGGCGCCCGCCCCCAGCCGGCTCTCGGAGATCCGGCCCTCATGGGGCGGGTAGTGGAGGGGACCCAGGGTGGCCATCGGCCCTGTCAGCCAGCGGTCGAAGTGATGCTCCGGCAGCTCCAGAGCAAGCGCGAAGGCATGCATGAGCTCGCGCCCGAGCCGGACCAGGGCGTCGTAGGAGTCCTGCATCACCTCCCGCCAGCCCGGGAGGTTCGCGGGCCACTGATCGGGCCCGTGGAGCGGCGTGCCAGCCCGGACCAGCGGGTGATCCGCTGCCAGGTCGCGGCCGATCTTGATGCCCTCCTTCAGATCGCCGGCATAGCGCTGCTTCTTGGGATCGAGATTCTCGCCGCCCAGGCCGAAATAGCCGCGATGGCAGGGGGACTTCTCGATGGCGATCTCCCGCTTCTTCTCCAGCGGCAGCGCGAAGAAGCGCCGCGCCTCGGCAAAGGTCTGCTCCGTAAGCGCCGCCGGCACGCCGTGGTTGATCAGGTAGAAGAAGCCGATATTGCGGCAGGCCTCGCCGATCTTGCGGGCGACGGCCTTGCGATCGGCGGCAGAGCCATGGAGAAAAGGGGCGAAATCGATGACCGGGATCTGCTCCAGGGGCACGCGCGCGGCCATCAGGGCCGGATCCAGCTGGGCCGATACCGTCTGCGCCGCGGTCATGCTCCCTCCCTAATCTTGTTGAAAGCTACCACAGGAAAAATGGTATCTCCAACATTCGGGGGTTTTGCCTTCCGTGGCGATTGAGGTGGGATCGATGACCGCGGCGCGCAATCATCTTCTGGGCATCGATCTCGGCGCCGGCAGCCTGAAGGCGACGATCATCCGGCGCGACGGGAGCCTGGCGGGCGAGGGCTCCCATCCCGTGGCGACGAAGATCCCGAAATTCGGCTGGTCGGAGCAGGACCCCGCGGAATGGTATCAGGCGCTCTGCCGGGCGGTGCCCGCGGCGCTCGCTGCCGCCGGACTCTCCCCCGACGCCATCGCCGGCATCGGGCTTTCCGGCGGTGCGCATATCCCGGTGCTGACCGATGCCGAGGATCGCGTGCTCCGCCCGGCCATCATGTGGGCCGACCAGCGCAGCGCCGCCGAGGCCCGCGAGCTCCACGAGCAGGCGGGCGATCTCATCATCAGGACCTCCCTCAACCGGGTGAACCCGACCTGGTCGCTCGCCATGCTGAAATGGCTGCAGCGCCATGAGCCCGAGGTCGTGCGCCGGGTACGCCGGCTCTATATCTCGAAGGATTATCTCAGGACCCGCCTCACCGGGAGCTGGGAGACGGATTACAGCGACGCGGTCGGCGCGCTCATGGCCGATGACCGCACGAAATCCTGGTCGCCGGCGATCGCGGCTCTCATCGGCTGGCCGATGGAGACGCTGCCGCCGGTGGTGCGGCCCATCGATGTGGTGGGCGAGGTGACGGAGAAGGCGGCGCGGGAGACGGGGCTCGCCGCCGGCACCCCAGTCGTCTGCGGCTCCAACGACACCACCGTTGAGTTCTTCGGCGTCGGCGCGATCGAGCCCGGCATCGGCGCCATCAAGATCGCCACATCCGCGGTGCTGTTCCTGGCGGTGCAGGGCCCCAGCGTCCATCCGCCGGTCTCCTGCTATCCCCATATCGTCGAGGGCATGTACTACACCGCGACCGGCACCAACTCCTGCGCCTCGGCCCATCGCTGGCTCCGGGACAATATCTTCCTTCCGGCCTCAGGCGGCGACGGCAGCGCCGCCTTCGCGGAGATGGACCGGCTGGCCGGCGGCGTCGCGCCGGGTTCCGAGGGGCTCATCTTCCACCCCTATCTCCAGGGCGAGCGCGCGCCTTATTGGGACCCGCTGCTGCGCGGGGATTTCATCGGCATGACCATGCAGCACAACCGTGCCCATTTCGCCCGCGCCCTCTATGAAGGCATCGCCTATTCGATCCGCGATCTCTTGGAGGCGGCGCGCGCTCTCGGACTTTCCTTCGGGATCATCAAGCTCATGGGCGGCGGAGCCCGCAGCGCCACCTGGCGCCAGATCATCGCGGATGTGACCGGGCTCGCGATCGAACGGCCGGGCAATGGCGATGCCTCCTTCGGCGCGGCGCTGGTGGCCGGGATCGGCATCGGCTTCTATCCCGATCCGAAGGCCGCCGTGGCGCGATGCGTGCGCGTGCTGGACCGCTGCGAGCCGGACCCGGCTCGTCACGCTCTCTACAGCCGGATGTTCGCCATCTACAAGGAGGCCCAGGCGGCACTCGCGCCCCTCAATCACCGCCTGCACGGGATCGTCGAGCGCTCGACGTAGCTAATCCTGCAACAAAATCTGTTGCATGCTGTTTCCACTTTGCCGACCGGGCTGCAGATCCTAGAGTCGGCCGCAGGATCGCAATCGGATGATCGGAGCTGCAGGGGGGGCGCTCCGGGTTGCGGCGATGTCATGCCACTAGACGAGGTGAGGCGACCATGGCCGACAGGACGAAGCATGAGGAGAAGGTCCGCAAGCGCGCCTATGAGCTTTGGGAGCAGGATGGGCGGCCCCATTTGCGCGACCATGACCATTGGCTGAGGGCCGAGGCAGAGCTTGCGGCTGCGGGTCCCCAAGGCAATGAGGGCGAAGGAAGCCGGACGGCGGCGCTTGCCTATGACCACAGCCAGACGGAATTCGCCCAGAAGGGCGATGTTAAGCGCAAGGCCAAGGCCGCGAAGAAGGCGCTGGACGGGCCCGAGGGCGCCGAGCTGCGCAAGGCCGAGGCGGCCGGCAAGGCGCGCAGCAAGGGTGAGGATCCCGAGCTGCGCAAGAAATCGACGAAATCGACGAAATCGGCGAAGGAGTCCGGCAAACGCGTCTGATCGACGCGCGGGCTCAGTCGTCGCGGATGACATAGGCCGCCGAGATCCCGCCATCGGCGGCATAGGCCGCGCCGGTGATGTAGGAAGCTTCGTCGGAGGCGAGGAAGGCGACGAGATTGGCGACCTCCTCGACGGTGCCGAGGCGGCCCATGGGCATATAGGGCCGCCGCGTCTCCCAGTTCGATTCCTCCTTGATGAAGGCGCGCACCAGGGTCGTGCCGACGGGGCCGGGGCAGACGGCGTTGAAGCGAGGCCCCTGCGGCCATAGAGCACGGCCATCTCCCGGGTCATGGCGACGACCCCGCCCTTGGCGGCGGTATAGGCGATCTGGGGGTAGGCCGAGCCGACCAGGGCCACCACCGAGGCGTTGTTCACCACCGCCCCGCCGCCCGCCCGCAGCAGATGCGGGATGCCGAACTTGCAGGCGAGGAAGACGCCCGTCAGGTTGACGCGGATCGTCTCCGCCCAGGCCTCCAGCGGCGTTTCCACCGGACCGGTATCGTCGGCGAGCACGATTCCGGCATTGTTAAACATCACGTCGAGCCCGCCGAGCTGCTGCGCACCCTCTTCGATCATCGCCCGGCAGCGTTCCGGATCGGCGATGTCACCGCCGAGCGCCACCGCCTCGCCGCCCGCGGCTGCGATCCTGGCCGCCACGGCCTCGGCCGCGCTGCTGCGGATATCGGCGAGGATCAGACGCGCCCCTTCGGACGCGAACTTCATCGCCGCGGCCTCGCCGATGCCGCCGCCCGCGCCGCTGATGAAGGCGCGCTTACCCCGAAGCCTCATCTATATCTTTCCCCCTGCTCGCAGCGTCAAAGTCTCGTCAGGGACCGGATTCGTGGCAAGTCGCAAGTTTGCTGTTGAAGCTCGCAGAACGGTCACGCTAGCCTGCCGCCCCTGATCCGCTTGAGAATGGCTCGACAATTGACGCCCGGGGGTACATCGGGCGACGGGACAGGGGAGCGCTGCATGGCCAAGAGCAAGACCGACGAGATTGCCCGACAGGTCGCGGGACTCCGCACCGACGGGATCGAGTTCCTGCGCTTCGAGCTGCCCGACCTCCACGGCATCTCGCGCTCGAATCTGGTGCCCATCGATGCGGTCGAGGGCTTCGCGCGCAAGGGCCTCAACTTCTACGGCGGCATCCTCGCCCTCGACACCGCCTCCAACGTCATCTCGGGTGCGGGGCTGAACGACGAGATCAACTATGCGGATTCCAAGCTCTTCCCCGATTTCTCCAGCCTGAAGCGGGTGCCCTGGAAGCAGAACACGGCCAAGGTCATCTGCGACGTCGCCTTCCAGGACGACAGCCCCTACAAATCCGCACCCCGCTATGTGCTGCACCAGCTGATCGAGATGGCGGCGGAGCAGGGCTTCGATGTGATGATGGGGCATGAATACGAGTTCTATCTGCTGAACCGCGAGACCCGCGAGCCGCTCTTCGGCGGCGTCCATATCTTCAACACGACGCGCAATACCTATGTCGATGCGATCGAGGTGCTGCTGCGCAACCTCGCGGGCATCGGCCTCGACCTCATCACCCACAATTGCGAGTATTCGCCCTCTCAGTTCGAGATCAATTACGGGCCGGCGGTCGGCATTGCCGCCGCGGACAAAGCCTTCACCTTCCGCAACACCGTCAAGGAGGTGGCCCATCTGCAAGGCTATCTCGCGAGCTTCATGTCCAAGCCCTTCGCCGGGCTCGCCGGCTGCGGCTGCCATTTCCACATCAGCCTGCTCGACCGCAAGACGGGGAAGAACGCCTTCTTCGATCCGGCGGACAAGGACGGCGTATCGCTGACGGCGCGCCAGTTCGCCGCAGGCATCCTTGCCCATGCGCCGGCGCTGATGGCGCTCGCCGGGCCGACGCCAAACTGCTACCACCGCATCAAGCCCCACACCTTCGCCCCCTCGAATGTGAGCTGGGGCATCGAGGACCGCTCGGCGCTGGTCAGGGTCAAGGCGATGAAGGATTCCCGGACCCATCACGAGATGCGCGGCGCCTCGGCCCTGGCCAATCCCTATCTGACGGCGGCCGGCACCTTGGCTGCCGGGCTCCTCGGCCTCAAGGGCAAGCTGAAACTGGGCCCGCAGTCCAAGGGGCCGAGCGAGGACGATCGGCAGCACCCAAAGCTGCCCACGAGTCTCGATCAGTCGCTGGCGGCGCTGGAGGCCGATCGGGATTTCGGCCAGATGCTGGGGGCGGATTTCCTGCGGCTCTTCCTCGCGGTCAAGCGCCACGAGCTCGCCCGCTTCCGCAGCCACATCACGGATTGGGAGCGCAACGAGTATCTCGAGGTGTTCTGAGTAAAGACAGGGCCTGTCTCGTCCGTCATGGCAGGGCGAAGTCCCGGCCGTCCACGGCGATCCGAAAGAGACCACCACCGCTCGCAAGCCGCGCTCATTTCGCCGTCATGGTCCGCGAAGGCCGACCATCCACGAGTCCGGTTGCCGTCGATGAGGCATTTGACCAGGTTTGCCGGCACTTCCTCGCATGGAGCCATCGCAAGACGTGGATGCTCGGGACAAGCCCGAGCATGACGAATCAGCCGAGCGACCTGATGAATCTTCGAGCGGTCAGCAGGCCGCGAGGATGTCCTCGATCTGGCTCGAGAGGCGGCCCTTGCGGGGGGAGAAGGAGCCGTCGAAGGCGGCCGACCCGATGGTGAAGGCGTCGCACCCGGCGGCCTTGAGAGCCTGGATGCGCGCCGGGCTGTCGACGCTGCCGGCGCAGATGAGTTCGCCCTGGCTGCCCAGCCCTTGCCGCGCGGCCTTCACCAGATCGATGGGCTCGGCCTCGGTCGCCCGATAGGCCAGGAGATCGACCCCCGCGCAGCCCATCTCGAGAAAGCGCCGGCAGTCATCGGCGACGGATTGCGGCGAGCCCCCGAGCTTGGTCGGGTGGCCGACCGGCTTGCCCGGAAAAGGGTAGTAGGCGACGGATTTGCCCTTGATGGCGGTCATGATCTCGATCGCATTGGCCCCGCCCAGAAGCCGGTCGATGCCGATCTCGCCGGCAACCTTGGCGGAATGGATGGCCGCATCCGGGCTGGTCGAGACGACCTCCATATAGCTCGTCGCGCCGGCATCCTTGATCGCCCGGTTGAGGGCGTAGAGCGTCGCCTTGTCGACCCCCACATCCTTGAAGCCCACATGGCCGAGCCCCAGCCCGCTGATCTCGCGGAGCACCTCGAGCGCGTCCAGCACCGTCTGGTCCTGGCGCGTGAGCATGAAGATGAAATCCATCCCGGGCCCTCCTCCTTCGCCGGGGCCGCGCCCCGGCCCCTGCTTAGCATGAATGTTGGGATAGCCGCAAAATATTTGGCAAGTGCAAAGTTCAATGGCCTTGAAAATCAGCGGTTAGGCCAAGCAGGCGCCACTCTGTCGCGGTTTCCGGCCATTTCATGTTGGAGCTTGCCACAAGAAATGTTATGGTGCCCGCAGAATATGTGTCAGTTGCCACCTCGCGACGCCGGACGGAGAATAATTCTTGGACCATAGCCCCCGACCCGACGGCACGACATCGCCGGGGTAACATCGCAAGGCGCGCCGCGCCGTAGGCGGGGGCCGGAAACCTTACAGGGGAGAGGAGAACCGGTTATGGAACGAGGCGTAGCCCAAACCACAGGCAGCGGAGCTGCGGGCAAGCTCGGCTATGACGTCGCCAATCGCGGCGATCTCGACAAGCTTCACACCAAGGCCGTCGGCCTCATCGGCGTGCTGTTCCTGACGGTGACCGGCGCGGCGCCGATCTCCGCCATGCTGTTCAACGTGCCGATCGCGGTGGGCTACGGCAACGGCATCGGCGCGCCCGCCGCCTTCCTCGTCGCCACCATCATCCTGCTGATCTTCTCGGTCGGCTACGCGGCCATGGCCGCCAAGGTCACCGCCGTGGGCGGATTCTATTCCTTCATCAGCCATGGGCTGGGGCGCGAGCTCGGCATGGGCTTCGGCTTCGGCTCCGTCGTCGCCTATTCGGTCTTCGAGGCCTCGCTCGCCGGCGGCTTCGCCTATTTCGCCAATCTCGACTTGAACAACTGGATCGGTATCAACGTGCCCTGGCCAATTCTGGCCCTGATCATGATCGCCGGCATTTCGTTCCTGACCTATTTCGACGTGAAGGTCTCGACGGCGATCCTCGGGGTCGCCCTGATCGCCGAAGTGCTGATCCTCACGGTCTTCGCCATTGGCGTCTTCAGCAGCTCGGGTGCGCATGTGCAGGCCGCGGCTGTCAACCCGGTCAATGCCTTCCATGGCTTCCCGGGCCACGACAAGATTCAGGCCGGGGCGGCGGGCATCGGCCTCTTCTTTGCCTTCTGGTCCTGGGTTGGCTTCGAGATGGCGCCCAACTACGCCGAGGAATCGCGCGACCCGAAGCGCATCGTGCCGATGTCGCTCTATGTCTCGGTGCTGGGGCTCGGGATCTTCTATACCCTCGTATCCTGGGCGGCGGTCTCGGGCTACGCCAAGATCGACGATGCCATCGCCCAGGCGCAAACCAACTCTGCCGACTTCTTCTTTGCGCCGG
>DATBBO010000606.1:0-10096 GCA_036270995.1 Dongiaceae bacterium
GCCCGGCCGGATCGAGTTCCGTCCGAGCCCGCAGGCGCCGGCCAATCTCGCCAACCGGCTGGGCGCGCGGCTGACCGAATGGACCGGCCGGCGCTGGGTCGTCTCGGTTTCGGGCGAGCCCGGGTCGCCGAGCCTCGAGCAGCAGGCGCAGGCCGCAATCGATGCCGAGCGCGAGGCGGCGGAGCGCCACCCCCTGGTGCAGGCGGCGCTCGCGGCCTTTCCCGGGAGCGTGGTCGAGGCGGTGCGCGATCTGACCCCGCCGGCCGCGCCCGATACCGAGGAACAGGAGCAAGGAAGCGACGAGCCATGAAGAATCTCGGACAGCTGATGAAGCAGGCCCAGGCGATGCAGAGCCGCATGGCGGAGATGCAGGCCGAGCTCGATCGTGTGGAGATGACCGGCCAGGCAGGCGGCGGAATGGTCAAGGTCACCCTCAACGGCAAGGGCGAGATGCGCGCCCTGAAGATCGATCCGAAGCTCGCCGATCCGGCCGAGATCGAGATTCTCGAGGACCTCATCATCGCCGCGGCGAAGGACGCCAAGACCAAGGTCGAGGAGCATGTGGCGGCGGAGATGAGCAAGCTCACCGGCGGCCTGCCGCTGCCACCCGGCATGAAGCTTCCGTTTTGAGCCTGCTCGCGTCATGGTCGGGCCAAGTCCCGGCCATCCACCTCGTACAACGAGGTCGGGTCACTCCTCGCCAGCCTCGCTCTCTTTGTCGTCATGGTCGGCGAAGGCCGACCATCCACGAGTTTGGTGCGCAGAGGTGGCATGACGGAAGGGGGGCGGAGAGGTCGGCGCTCTCAGCCCCCAGCGAAGCGCGATAGGCGAGCAACGCACATGCCCGCGAGCGATCTCGAGCGGCTGATCCAGCTTCTGGGGCGTCTGCCGGGACTCGGGCCCCGCTCGGCGCGCCGCGCCGCGCTCCACCTGTTGAAGAGGCGCGACTCCCTGATGGAGCCGCTGGCCGCGGCGCTCGCCGAGGCGGCGGTCAGCGTCAAGAACTGCAGCACCTGCGGCAATCTCGACAGCGAGGATCCCTGCGCCATCTGCCGCGATCCCAAGCGCGATCCCGCGGTCATCTGCGTGGTCGCCGAGGTCGGCGATCTCTGGGCGCTGGAGCGCAGTGCCGCCTTCCGTGGTCGCTATCACGTGCTGGGCGGCACGCTCTCGGCTCTCGACGGGATCGGGCCGGAACAGCTGAACATCGCTTCCCTGCTGCGCCGGGCCGGCGATCCTTCGGTACGCGAGGTGGTGCTCGCCACCGGAGCCACGGTCGAGGGGCAGACCACGGCGCACTACATTGCCGACCGCCTCGCCGGATTGCCGGTGACCGTCAGCCGTCTCGCCCATGGCTTGCCTGTGGGCGGCGAGCTCGACTATCTCGATGACGGGACGCTGATGGCGGCCCTCAAGGCGCGCCGGCCGCTCTAGCCTCGATCGCCGAGCTCTGGCCCGCCAGCGCCAGCACGTCCCTGCGCAGGCGGCCCAGGGCCCGCTGCTCGAGCTGACGCACACGCTCCTTGCTGATGCCGAGCTCGTGTCCCAGCTCCTCCAGCGTAATCGAGGAGTCATCGAGCTGGCGTGCCTCGATGATGCGCCGCTCGCGCGCCGGCAGGCGGTCAAGGGCAAGCGTCAGCCAGCCGCGCCGGCGATCCTCGTCATGGGCATCGCCCACTACCTCCTCCGGCGTCGGCCGGCTGTCGGCCAGCAGATCCTGCCAGCTGTCCTCGCCGTCGTCGCCGATGAGGGCATTGAGCGAGGAATCGGCGCCGGAAAGACGCTGCTCCATGGCCGCGACCTCGTCGGGTGCGACGCCGAGCGCATCGGCGATGCGGTCGAGCTCGCCCTGGCTCATGGTGAGCCGCGAGGGATCGGCGAGGCGTGCGCGCAAACGGCGGAGGTTGAAGAACAGGCTCTTCTGGGTGGCGGTGGTGCCGGTGCGCACGATCGACCAGTTGCGCAGGATATAGTCCTGCATGGCGGCGCGGATCCACCAGCCGGCATAGGTGGAGAAGCGGATGGCGCGGTCGGGATCGAAGCGGGTCGCCGCTTCCATCAGCCCGATATTGCCTTCCTGGATCAGATCCCCCAGGGGCAGGCCATACCCGCGCAGCCGGACCGCAGCCGCGACCACGAGGCGCGAATAGGCGAGGATCAGCTCGTGGAGCGCGCCCTGGTCGTGCCGGTCGCGCCATGCAAGGGCGAGGGCCTGCTCGCGGTCACGCGACAGAAGCGGCGCCTTCATGCAGCTGCGGATGAAGCGGATATCCGCCTGATCCAGCCCGCCCTGGTAGTTGCCGGCCATGATCCTTGCTCCCACACCTTACGATTACGACGATAAGGGCAGGTTGGATCACGCCTCGATCACATCATCGGCATCGCCCGAGGCAAGAAAGCACACTGCTGCCAGCGGTCCGCCGAAGCCGCAGCCAGCATCGATGGTGGCGCTGAAGGGATCGTCGGTCTGCCCACCCTGGCTGCGGTCATGGCCGCGGATCACCCGGGCGAATTCACCATAGGGCCGGTCCAGCAGGCGGGAGAAGCCGGTGCCGCCCCACCAGAAGCTGTCGTTCTGCTCGGAGAGCGGGCGCTCGATATCGAGCCCGGCGGACACGAACAGCAGGCGGTGATCGTCGGTGTAGGCCGCGCGGCGCAGCGCCGCCATGAGCTGGTAGTGCCCGGGATGGCCCTGCATGGCGCTGCGCAGTCCGCTCGACCAGCGGGTCAGCGCCATCGGTCCTTCACGAGCCGCGCTCTCGCCCTGGCGCGGATTGCCGCCATAGGCGGCAAGCGTCGCACCCACACCCTGGGTCAGCATCCAGCCCAGCACCTCCCGCGGGTTGGGCGCGAACTGGATCTGCAGCAGCTTCTGCCACATCTCCTCCTGCCCGCCACGCAGATAGGCGACGTCATAGGCGAAGCTCCGGGGTCGGGCCAGGAGCCAGCGGCGGAAATGCAGGAGGTGATCGAGGGTCTCGCGAATCTGGCGACCGCGGCCGAGATAATTGCCGAGATAGACCAGCCGGTCGCCTGGCTCGAGGCGCCGCGCGAGGTTCGTCTGCAGGCGCGCAAGCCGCTCCGCCTCGCCATGGATGGCGGCGACCGCCCAGACGCGCCGGGCGGCGTGGAGCACGGCGAACTTGTCCCGATCCTTGCTCACGCCCCCGTTTCCTGCTCACGCAAAAGGGGCCGCTCCGCTGCCGCGCGACGCCCGATATCTGCATCATAGCGCCGCTCGGCAGGCCGGTCCTCATGCCCGGAGCGCGGGCATGAGGAATCGGCACGCGCAATTCTGACGGTGAGGTTTACGCGGCCTTCAGGAGCTGCTCGAGCTTCTGGGTCGCAGCCAGCTCGTCGATGGATTCGACGGCGGCGAGCTCGCGGACCAGCCGGTCGAGGGCCGCCTGATAGATCTGCCGCTCGCTGTAGGACTGGTCCGGCTGATCGGCGTTGCGATGCAGGTCGCGGACGACCTCCGCGATCGAGACCGGATCGCCAGAATTGATCTTGGCCTCGTATTCCTGGGCGCGGCGGCTCCACATGGCCCGCTTGATGCGCGAGCGCCCCTTCAGCGTGGCGAGCGCCGTATCCATGATCTTGCGCGTCGACAGGCGGCGCAGGCCCGAGTTCTTGGCCTTTGCCACCGGCACGCGCAGCGTCATCCGGTCCTTGTCGAAGTTGATGATGATGACCTGCAGACTATGGCCGGAGATTTCCTGCGTCTCGACGCCGAGAACGCGGCCGACGCCATGCGTCGGATAGACCACGAAGTCACCCTTACGAAATCCAATATCCTTGCTCACGATTATCTTCGCTTTCGTTCTGATTTTCGAATTGGACGCCTTCATACCAACCTTGCCTCGCGCCCCCTGGGAACGGTTGAGCCGTTCTCCGCCCGCGCGCTTTTCCACCCATGCGCCTGGCATCGACAGCGCCGGCGTCAGCCAGCCAGTCTCCAGGCACAGTCAAAGCACCACCGCTTGGCGTCGACATAGCCACGCCAAGCCGCCTCGAGCCCCTGTTACGAAGCCGGGCGGAAGCCGCCCGCATGATGCGCTCAAACTGCCGGCTGTCCCTTTCGGAACAACCACTGTGGCAGGATAGTAACAGATTTTGCGGCCAGATTCAATGAATCAGCCAATTTATTGCAATAGTTACGGTTTGCCCGGATTCGGATTGAAATATTTGGAAAATTTGTCCTCGACGCCCTTCCACTGGTCGGCATCGGCGGGCGCCTCGCCCTTCCGGGTAATATTCGGCCAGCTCTCCGAATACTTCCGATTGAGCTCGAGCCACTGGTCCATACCGGCCTCGGTATCCGGCTTGATCGCCTCCGGGGGGCATTCCGGCTCGCAGACACCGCAATCGATGCATTCGTCGGGGTGGATGACCAGCATGTTGTCGCCGACATAGAAGCAGTCGACCGGACAGACCTCGATACAATCCATGTACTTGCACTTGATGCAGGCTTCGGTAACGACATAGGTCATGGCGGTCACTTCCGGCTGGGTGGGCTCACGGACGTGCCGGCGACAGGGCGCCGGCAGGCCAGGAGCAGATGGAGGCCGCGAAGATGCAACACGAACGGGGCCCGGCGCAACCGCTTTGCGCTCAGGGTTATTGTGGGTTCTCCACCCCCGGGACGGAAGGGCTGCACCCCTGCCTGCCGGTCCTGCCAGCCATCTTGTCAGGTCATGACGGCCGGCCCAGATTGGACGGATGAACGAGGGTGAGGGCAGGGCGACTCATTCCTTCGAGCGGCGCATTCCCGAGGGAGAGGAACGGCTGCGCCTCGTCTGCCGCGACTGCGGCTTCATCGCCTATGAGAATCCCAAGGTCGTCGTCGGCGCCGTCTGCCTTTGGGAGCGGAAGATCCTCCTCTGCCGGCGGGCCATCAATCCGCGCGCGGGCTTCTGGACCTTGCCCGCGGGCTATATGGAGCTGAACGAGACCACACTGCAGGGAGCCGAGCGCGAGGCCTGGGAAGAGGCCCGCGCGCGGATCGAGATCCAGCGCCTGCTGGCCGTCTACAACATCCCCCGCCTCTCCCAAGTGCAGCTCATCTATATCGCCCGCCTACTGTCGCCGGCGATCGAGGCGGGGCCCGAGAGCACCGAGGTCGGCCTCTTCGACTGGTCCCAGATCCCCTGGGCCGAGCTTGCCTTTCCCTCGGTGCGCTGGGCGCTCGATCACTACCGGGCCGGAGATGGCAAGCCGGAATACCCCGTGCAGATGAACCCGCCCGGCGAGCTCGGCAACGTCTGAGCGGCGTCTCAGTCGCCCTCGGCGGCCTCCTGGCCGGCGGGAAGGCGGGCGAGGCGGCGCGATACGTCGTTGCGCGCGGCCGGTGGAAAGGTGAGCAGGAGCCGGCCGAGGCGCCAGGGCGCGCTCGATTGCAGCAGCCGGTGCCGCTCGCCGTCATAGGCGTAGATCTCGTGACCCCGAGCGGCAAGCCAGGCGACGAGCTGGCTCGGAATATGGCCGAAATCGGCGAGCGCCTCCTCGTCGATGCCGATCAGCACCGCCGGCGCCTCCGGCCGGCCGAGCAGCTTGACAGCGCCGTCCAGCACCTTGAGCTCGCCGCCGGCGACGCCGATGCGGATCAGGCTGCAACGCCGCCCGGACATGACCGCATCCACCGGCAGGCTCGTGATCCGCAGCAGATCGCGCTGTGCGACTCCTTCGCGCCGGACCGACCAGCGCCGGCGCCCGCTATGCCCCGTACCGTCCACGAAGAGATCGAGACGCCGTCCGTCGCCCGCGAGATTGGCATGGATCTGCACATTGGCGATCCCGTTTAGCCGCAGATTGGCCTCGAGCGCGGGCCGCAGGCTCGGGCTCGGTTCGAAGGCCTCGACCCGGCCGGCAGGTCCCACCGCGGCGCCGGCGGCGATGCTGTAGGCGCCGATACCTGCCCCTACATCGACCATGGTATCGCCGGGATCGAGGAAGCGTCGCATCAGATCCACGGCCTGGAGATCGATCCAGGCGCGTCCGCTGCGGTCGACGATCCGAAGGCCGCCCCCCAGCTCGATCTCGCGCAGCACTTTCTCGGCGGGCTCCGGCTTGCCGCGCTCGCGGAAGATCGCCTTCAGCTCATTGGACAGCGGATCGGTCGCCATAGCGCCGTCATGCTGCGCCGGATTCCTCCGCCGCACCAGAGGCAGCGCGACGAAGGGTCGCAGAGGTCAGTCAGTCGGAAGGCCGAGCAGCGAGCGGGCGAAGCTCGCCGCCTCGAAGGGCCTCAGATCTTCGGCGCTCTCGCCGACGCCGATGGCGCGCACCGGCAGGCCTAAGCGCTGGGCCAGCGCCACCAGCACGCCGCCGCGCGCGGTGCCGTCGAGCTTGGTGACCACGATCCCGCTGACCTGCACCAGGCTGCGGAAAGTCTCCACCTGCTGATGGGCGTTTTGGCCCACGGTGGCGTCGAGCACCAGGAGGCATTCCTGCGGCGCGGTCGGGTCGAGCTTCTTCAGCACGCGGATGATCTTCGCAAGCTCGGCCATGAGATCGGCCTTGTTGTGGAGCCTCCCGGCGGTATCGATCAGCAGCAGATCGGCCCCCTCGGCCCTTGCCTGCACCAGCGCGTCATAGGCAAGTCCGGCAGCATCGGCGCCGGGCTCGCGCGCGATGACGGTAGCCCCGGTACGTTCGCCCCAGATCTTCAGTTGCTCGATGGCGGCGGCGCGGAAGGTGTCGCCTGCCGCCATGACAACGCGCCGGCCCGCTTCGCGGTGGAACTCGGCCAGCTTGCCGATGGTGGTCGTCTTGCCGCTGCCATTGACCCCGACCACCAGCACGGTGAAGGGCTTGTGCGCGGGATCGAGGATCATAGGCTGGGCGACCGGCTCCAGCAGCTTGGCGATGGACCCGGCCAGGATCTCGCGGATCTCCTGCTCCCCGATTTCCTTGTCGAGACGGTCCCGGCCAAGCTCCTCCACCAGCCTGGCGGCGGTGGCTGGGCCTAGATCGGCGCTGATGAGGAGGTCCTCCAGCTCCGCGAGGGTTGCCTTGTCCAGCCGGCGCTTGACGAAGATGCCGGCGATTCCGTCGCTAAGGCGCGAAGAGGTGCGCTTGAGTCCGGCGGCAAGCCGGCCCAGCCAGCTGCGCTTCTCGTTCATTGCCGCGATGGACCGGTGGATGTTTCGCCGATCAGACGCCGCCCGCGGGCGCCGGTGATGCGCACCGCCAGAATCTCGCCGGGCAGACCAGTGCCGGCCTCGATCTCGGCGAAGCTCTCGCCATGGCCACGTCCGGCGCGCTCGATCAGGACGCGCTCCGCACGACCCGTCTGGCGGGCGAGGAAGCGCGTCTCGGCGGCGGCGCCCGCGGCACGCAACCGGCGCGCGCGCTCGCGCCGGAGCGCCATGGGAAGCTGGGGCATGCGGGCAGCGGGGGTACCGGCGCGAGCGGAATAGGGGAAGACATGGAGGACGGCGAGGCCGCAATCCTCGATGAGGGCGAGGCTCCCCCGGAACATGGCCTCGGTCTCGGTGGGGAAGCCGGCGATGAGATCGGCGCCGAGTGCGATGCCGGGGCGCAGATCCTCAGCCTGGCGGGCCGCGGCCACGGCCTGCGCCCGGTTGTGGCGGCGCTTCATGCGCTTCAAGATCAAATCGTCCCCTGCCTGCAGCGACAGGTGAAGATGGGGCATGAGCCGCGGCTCCTCGGCGAGGAGGCGCCAGAGATCGGCATCGATCTCCACCGGATCGATCGAGGAGAGGCGCAGGCGCGCCAGCTCCGGGAGCTGGCGCAGCAGGCGGCGCACCATCTGGCCGAGGCTCGGCCGGCCCGGCAGATCGCCGCCATAGCCGCCGATATCGACTCCGGTGAGCACGATCTCCTTCACGCCGTCTTCGACCAGGCGGCGCGCCTGGACCAGGATCTCACCCAGGGGGAGGCTGCGGTTGTTGCCCCGTCCATAAGGGATGACGCAGAAGGTGCAGCGGTGATCGCAACCCTGCTGGATTTGCAGGAAGGCCCGCGTGCGGCCCTCGGTCTTCTCGATGGCGGCAGCTGTGGCCGCGCTCGCCAGCATGATGTCGCCGACCTCGATCCGCGGAAGCGCGCCCCTGGCCAGGCGGGCGAAGCTCTCGCGCCTTAGCTTCTCCTCATTGCCCAGCACCTGATCGACCTCGGGCATGGCAGCGAAGCCTGCGGGGTCGATCTGGGCGGCACAGCCCGTGACGACGATGCGGGCCTCGGGATTCTCGCGCCTCGCCTTGCGGATCGCCTGACGCGCCTGGCGCGTCGCCTCGGCAGTGACGGCGCAGGTATTGATCACCACGGCGCCCTCGAGACCCGCCGCAGCCGCATGGCCGCGCATGACCTCGCTCTCGAAGGCGTTGAGACGGCAGCCGAAGGAGAGGATTTCGATCATCGCATCACGCTGCGCGCGTGCCGATCGGAAGCTCGCCCGAGAAGCTGACGGCGACCGGGCCGGTCATGCGCAGATGATTGTCGGGCAGCCATTCGATCTCGAGGCTGCCGCCATCGAGGATGACTTCCGCGCGCCGGCCTGTGAGCTTGCGGCGCGCCGCCGCCACCAGGGTCGCACAGGCGCCGGTGCCGCAGGCCCGCGTGATGCCGACACCGCGCTCCCAGACCCGCATGCGGATCCGCTCCGTCGCGATCACCGTCGCGACCTCGACATTGACCCGGTCGGGAAAGAGGGGATGGCGCTCGATCACCGGCCCAAGGGCGGTAAGATCCACCGCCTCGGCATCGCCGACGAAGAAGACCGCATGGGGATTGCCGGTATTGACCGCCACCGGATCGCTGAGCCCGCCCAGGGAGAGGTCGAGATGGAGCGTGTCCAGGGGCTTGGCGAGCGGGATCTCGCGCCAGTCGAGAAGCGCCGGTCCCATATCGACGCTGACCAAGCCCTCGCCCGCTGTCTCGGCGTCGAGGAGCCCGGCCACGGTCTCGATGACCACATGGCTGAGGCCCTTCTCCTTCATCAGCAGATCGGCGACGCAGCGCGTGGCATTGCCGCAGGCCTCGACCTCGCCGCCATCGGCATTGCGGATGCGCATGAAGGCATCGGCGAGCTTGCTCTTGGCCGGCTCGATCAGGATGAGCTGGTCGCAGCCGATCCCCTGGCGCCGGTCGGCAATGTGCCGGGCCTCTTTCTCGTCGAGGACGACCGCGCGCCTGCGCGCGTCGATGACGACGAAATCATTGCCGAGGCCATGCATCTTGAGAAAGGGCAGCGCGGTCATGATGGCCGGCTATATGGCCCGGTCGATGGGGCAAGTCCACGGGATTCTCGCTGCGCTGCTCCCGCCGGGCCATGCTAGCCTCCGTCGGCCCCGCAACCATGGCCATTTCGATTCCCTTGCCCCTGCGTCTTGCGCTCTACTATGCGGCCTATCTCTCGGCCTATGGGATCTACGTCCCCTTCCTGCCGAGCTATCTGGCGGCCAGGGGCATGAGCGCCGAGGATATCGGCTATCTCCTCGCCCTCATCCAGCTCTCGCGTCTGATCGGCAATCCCCTGATCGCACGCGCGGCCGATGCCTGGGGCGAGGCGCGCTGGCCGCTGATCCTGCTCTCGGCGGCGAGCCTCGTCGCCTTCGCGTTCTTTCCTGTGGCCCAGGGCTTCGCGGGCTTCTTCGCTCTCTGCTTCGCCCTTGGCCTCTTCTTTACCGCCGTGCCGCCGATGATGGATAGCCTCGCGGTCTCGGCGGCCGTCGCCGGCGGCTTCGACTACGCCCGCGTCCGACTCTGGGGGTCGCTGGCCTATATCCTCGCCGCCAGCCTGGGCGGCGTGCTCATTGGCCGCTACGGCGCACCGACGACCATCTGGCTCCTCGTGATCTTCTGGATCCTGAGCGCCGGGGCGGGCTTCCTGCTGCCGCGCCTGAAGCGGCGCGCGGCGGGCGAAGCGGGCATGCTCTCGCTCCTGACGGACCCGGGCTTCCTGCTCATGCTGGCCGCCTCGGGCATCATCCAGTCCTCCCATGCCCTGCTCTATGCCTTCGGGACGATCCATTGGCTCGCAGCCGGCCACAGCGCGGCCACCATCGGCTGGCTCTGGGCGCTCTCGGTCATCGCGGAGGTCCTGCTGTTCTGGGCGGCAAAGAGCCTGCTG
>DATBBO010000607.1:0-2059 GCA_036270995.1 Dongiaceae bacterium
TTCGCCGGTCCACGGCATTGGGGTTGACCCGCACCCGCTCGATCCAGTCGGTATTGAGCGCCGTCCCGGGATTGCGCTCGACATTGCTCAGCATGACGGTCATGCAGCGCGCTCTAGGCCGCGCTCGCGGCCATCAGGGCCTCGACCTCGGTGCGCTTGGGCATCGAAGGCGCTGTCCCCGGCCGGGTCACGGAGATACCGGCGACGGCACAAGCGAAGCGAACAGCGTCCACCAGCTCCCGTCCCTCGGCGAGCGCGACAGCGAGGCCGCCATTGAAGGCATCGCCTGCGCCAGTCGTATCCACCACCGGGCCGGCATCGACCGCCGGCACCAGCCTGTGGATCTTGGGGCCATGAACCAGGGCGCCCTTGGCACCCAGGGTCAGCACGACCGTGCCGGCTCCGTGTGCGAGCAGCCGCTCCGCCGCAGCGGTCGCATCCTCGATGCTGCGGACCGACAGGCCGGTCAGCCCCTCCGCCTCGGTCTCGTTCGGCGTCAGGATATCGACCAGCGACATGACCTCGTCGGGGACGGGAGCGGCGGGCGCCGGATTCAGGATGGTCAGCCGGCCGTGGCGGCGCGCCAGCCGCAACCCCTCGGCCGCAATCGGGACCGGCAGTTCCAGCTGGGTCATGAAAAGGGCGGCGCCGGAGATGAGGGCCTCGGCCTTGGCGATGTCCGCGGCCATCAGCGCTTCGGCGGCACCGGCGGTCACGACGATGGCGTTCTCGCCCTTGTCGTCGACCAGGATCGCGGCACCCCCGGTCCCCTGCCGATCCGTGCCAGAAACATGGGTCGCATCGATCCCCTCGGCGGCATAGAGCTCGCGGGCCATGCGCCCGAAGGTGTCCTCGCCCAGCTTGGTGATGAAGGCGACCGAGCCGCCGGCGCGCGCTGCGGCCACCGCCTGGTTCGAGCCCTTGCCGCCGGGCCCGACGCGGAAATCGGTGCCGAGCACCGTCTCGCCCCAGGCCGGCAGGCGTGGCGTCTTGAAGGCAAGATCGGCGACGAAGATGCCCATCACGCAGATCGTCCTGCCCGCCATTACCACCTCATGCTGCTGACCCGCGGACCGTGCCGAAGGGGTGTTCCTGTGTCAATCGAACTAGATTTTCGGCGCCGGTGAGGCCGCCCGATCCGGCCGTGCGGCGGCATCGGCATAGAGGATGTTCATCTGCGCCTCGTAAATCGCCGCATGGAAGGCCACGGCATCGGGATGAAAGTCGCTCGCCGGCGCCGGCTCGGGAGCGAAATTGCCGAAGAGATCGCGGCCGCGCACGAGAGTGGCGGAATCCGGCATGCCCGTCAGCTGGCGGATACGGGTCGGAAGATAGCGGATCGCGAAGCCGATGCGCCGATGGCCGGAGTTGTTCGGCTCAGAGCCATGGATCAGCCGGACGTGATGCAGTGACATCTCGCCTGGAGCGAGGACGACATCAACCGCTTCGCCCTCTTCCACTTCGACCTGCACCTCCTGTCCCCGGCTCAGCAAGTTGTTCTCCCCGAAGGTGTCGCGATGGGGGAGTTGGTCCCGCAGATGGCTGCCGGGCACCACGCGCATGCATCCGCTTTCCGGGGTGCTCGGCGTGAGCGCCACCCAGGCGGTGACGATGTCCGGCTCTGAGAGGCCCCAATATGTCGAGTCCTGATGCCAGGTGACGCGCTTGCGATCGCCGGGATTCTTGACGAAGAAATCCGTGGACCAGCACAGGATGTCGGGGCCGATCACACTCTCGACACGATCCAGGATCCGCGCGTCCCGGATGAGATCGGCGAGCCAAGTCAGCAGCAGATGGGGCTTGTGGTTGGTCCGCCGGCTGATCTTCCCGCCTTCGCGGCGCTCCAGCGCCTCGAGCTTCTCAAGAAGCGCACGGCCCTCCGCGGCGCCAATGGCGGGCAAGGGGAACAGCACGCCGTCGCGGCGGTAGCGTGCGGCCATCTCCGATGAAAGCGCAGCGGTCATTCATCCCCTCCTCCGGCTGCGTGCGATCTCGCATAAGGTCGCGTCGGGCACGCCGCGCCGTGACCCGTCATTGTCCCAGGCTACCCGCCTGCCAC
>DATBBO010000608.1:0-4157 GCA_036270995.1 Dongiaceae bacterium
GAAGACCGTGCCATCCGCCAGGCTCGCCCGGCGCCCCAGGGTGTCTTCGCTCAACGCAGTGCTCCCGCCTCAGATCCGATCGATTCCAAAGTATGTCGAGAGGCGCCGGTCCACCAATGCGCGATCGAGATGGGTGCTTCCCGTTTTCGCCGCAGCGCAGCAAGGAACCCCGTCAATACCCTCCAATGATACGCCGCCATGCCAGGCTCCAGATGCGGCCCGGCGGCGGCTGCTGAACCCGGGCATCGAAGGGATCGTAGCCTGCCGCGGCAAGGCGGCGCAGATGACCCCGCGCCAGCACCGCCGGCAGAAATGCGGGCTGGAACTGGCGTGCGACCGACCTCTGGCTCCGGCGCGCCTCTTTGAGCCAGCGCTTGGCCTCCTCTGCCAGGCGGCGAACGACCTCCCGCAGTTCCGGCGAGCTGCCACGCTCGAAGAGCTGAGCGGGCCCGAGCCTCGCCTCTTCCATCAGGGAGGCCGGAAGATAGAGACGCCGCTGGGCGGCGTGGAAAGGTATCGCGCGCAGCAGGCCAAGCAGCGCCCAGGCGACGCCCAGAGCGCGGCCGGCTTCGCGCGTGGCAGCGTCGGGCCGGCCCAGGACCTCCAGCGCCAACTCGACGAGGGTCGAGGAGGTATCCTGGGCATAGTCGAGGAGAGCCGGCAGATCCGTCGGGGGGTCTGGCTTCATATCCTGCTCCCGGGCGTCGATCAGCCGCTCGAGCAGTAGGGCGTCGAGCCCATGCGCCGCGACGGCGGCAGCCAGGGGCCGGGCGACTTCATGGGCCCGCGCCTGCCCCGCCATGATCTCCGGCAGGCTGTCGCGCCACCATTGCAGGCGCATCTGACCCATGATCGGCTCGCGCACGGATTCCCGCGCCCGCGCCAGTTCCAAGTTGAAGGCGTAGAGGGCGAAGAGCGCCTCGCGCCGCTCGGCGGGCGCGAAGAGCGCCGTCAGATATCGCTCCGGATCCTGCTGGCGCAGAAGCCGGGCGCAGTAGGAGATCTCGGTCTCGGACATATCCCTTGGGGAATCAGGGGCATATGGGCGTTGAAGGCACAAGCGACTGCGTTAGAATGATTATAGAGGCATCGAGTCTGTTTTGGGGGGTCACGACTATGAAGAATCCACTCGAGAACCTGCACTATGCGCTTGGTCTCGGCCTGATCCTGGCCGTGATCGTGTTCCTGATCCGCGGCCATTTCCATCTGCTGGGTGACCGCGTCTTCTGGGCCTTCCTCTTCCGCTACATCCATGTCTTCTTCGGCATCCTCTGGATCGGACTCCTCTACTACTTCAACTTCGTACAGATCCCGTCCATGCCGAAGATCCCGGACGAGCAGAAGCCGGCGATCGGCAAGGTCATCGCGCCCGCAGCCTTGTTCTTCTTCCGCTGGGCGGCGGCCGCCACCGTGCTCTTCGGCCTGCTCACTGCCGGCGCCAACGGCTATTTCTGGGAGGCCCTTTCCTTCCAGGTGCCGACCATCGGCATCGGTATGTGGCTGGCGCTCATCATGGCCTTCAACGTCTGGTTCATCATCTGGCCGAACCAGAAGAAGGCGCTCGGCATCGTCCAGGCCGATGCCGATGCCAAGAAGCAGGCCGCGCGGCTGGCCATGCTGACCTCGCGCGTCAACACCATGCTCTCGATCCCGATGCTGTACTGCATGGTGGCCTATCAGAATATCGGCTGAGCCGAAGACATCTCTCTCGAAGGAACGGGGCCCTTTCGGGGCCCCGTTTCGTTTCTCGTCTACCTCGGACTATAGCCTTGCAGGTTGCCCAATGACGCGATGAGGCAGCTACCGCTGCGGGGCGGGTAACCTTTCACCGCCTTCCGTCGAACCATGGTGAGAAATGGCGTGCAGACGGGCAAGGCATGCCCGGGCCGGCGCATGCCGACACGCCACCGGAAGATCGGTGGTGAGGAGGTAGAAACATGTACATCAAGCGCAAGCGCGGCTGGGAGCTCCCGGAATCGGCGGCCACCCCCGAGGCGGTCTATGTCAACCGGCGCGAATTCTCGAAGGGGCTGGCGGCGGGCGCCGTGCTGCTGGCGGGCGCCGGCATCTTCGCCGGGACGGGCACGGCCAAGGCGGAAGCGGTCGATCCCTCGGCCAAGCTCTATCCCGTCAAGCGCAACGAAACCTACAAACTCGATCGCGCGCTGACGCCGCAGGATCTGGTCACCAGCTACAACAACTACTACGAGTTCGGCTCGAGCAAGGACATCTCCGAGGCGGCCCAGGCGCTGCCCATCCGGCCCTGGACCGTCACGATCGACGGCATGGTGGAGAAGCCGATCACCATCGGTATCGATGATCTTCTGGCCAGGATGCCGCTCGAGGAGCGGCTCTACCGTCATCGCTGCGTCGAGGCCTGGTCCATGACCGTGCCCTGGAGCGGGTTCGCCATGAAGGCGCTGGTGGAATTCGCGAGGCCCCTGTCGAGCGCCAGATATGTCCAGATGACCAGCTTCGAGAATCCCGATGTGGCCGAAGGGCAGCAGGCGAACTGGTATCCCTGGCCCTATGTCGAAGGGCTCACCATGGCTGAGGCCACCACCGACCTCGCCTTCCTGGTGACCGGTGCCTATGGCAAGCCGGCGCCCAAGCAGAACGGCGCGCCGCTGCGTCTGGCTACGCCCTGGAAATACGGCTTCAAATCCGCCAAGGGCATCGTGCGCCTCAGCTTCACCGACAAGCAGCCTTACAATTTCTGGCAGGCGATCCAGGCCTCCGAATACGGCTTCTGGGCCAATGTGAACCCGGCCGTGCCGCATCCGCGCTGGAGCCAGGCCTATGAGCGGGTGCTGGGCAGCGACGAGCGGGTGCCGACGCTTCTCTTCAACGGCTATGGCGAATATGTCGCGGCGCTCTACAAGGATCTCCAGAACGAGCGGCTCTACGACTGAGCCCGGAAGGAGGGGCAGCATGGAGATGAAAGGCGCGGCGGGACGGATCATCGCATCTCTCGCTCTTGCTCTGCTTCCCTGGCCGGCCATGGCGGACCAGCCCGTTCACCCCATGGTCGACGGCAATCCCGTGGTGCTCGAACTGTTTACCTCTGAGGGCTGTAGCTCCTGTCCCCCGGCGGATGCCCTTTTGGGCCGGCTGGCTCAACGGCACGACCTCCTGCCGCTCGCCTTCCACATCGACTACTGGGACTCCCTTGGCTGGAAGGATCCCTTCAGTGCCAAATTTGCGACCGCTCGGCAGTCGGCCTATGGCCGCATGCTGGACGTGATGGTCTACACGCCGCAGATGGTGGTGGACGGCGCCAGAGATGCGATCGGCTCAGACGAAGCCGCCGTCGGCTTGGCGATCGAGGCCGAAGAGGCGCGCCCGAAAGTGACTCTCGTGGTCTCGCGGGATGAGCAGGGAGCTCTCAAGGTCGCAATCCCCGCGGGTGATGGAGCGTCAGCTCCGTCGAGCGTCTACGAGGCTCTCTTCGACGTCACGCATGTCACGCCGGTCGGACGAGGCGAGAACTCGGGCCGAACCCTGACCGAGTTCAACATCGTGCGCGAATGGCGCAAGATCGGCGAATGGACGGGCAGAGCGACCGAGTTTCCCATCAGGCTCGGCCCGCAGCCCACCGGCTTCGACGCCTGCGCGATCATTCTGCAGGAGGGGAGCAGCGGTCCGATCCGCGGCGCCACCGCCTTCCGGCTCAGGTAGCTCGGCGCCCGCTATACCGGAATCAGGGCGGCGGCGATACGGCGGCCTTCGGCCATCAGCACATTGTAGGTGCGGCAGGCGGCACCCGTGTCCATGGGCTCCACCACCACACCCGCAGCGCGGAGGCCCTGGCGCAGGGCTGGCGGGACGACCTGCATCTGCGATCCCTGGCCGAGGAGCAGCAGTTCGACATGGCCCTCCCGGCCGGCGGCGAGCGCCGGCGCCAGATTCTCCAGGCTCGCATCGGCAAACCGGATGACAGGCCAGGCCAGGGTTCGCTCCGGGAAGACGAGGATGGCGGTCTCATAGACCTGGCCGGTGACGCGAAACCGGCCCTCGCCGTAACTCTCGACGATCTGTCGTCCGCTCGGGATGAGCGGTGTTAGATCCATGGGAACCTCGTGAAGTACCGTGTTTCCTGTATTCCCAGAAGTGCACGTGTGTGGTAATCGTGTGTGGAGCCAAGCTAACGGGGTTCG
>DATBBO010000609.1:0-12169 GCA_036270995.1 Dongiaceae bacterium
GCCCCAAAATATGATCGGAAACTCGATGCAATCGAGCATGACCATCGCGGCCCGGTCCTCGCGGCGGATGCTGTGCCTCTCGTAGAGGTCAGCGAGACGTCCGGTTTCGCGCGACAATTCGGCGTAGCTGATCCGCCTGCCAGTGGCGCTTTCGACGAAAGCCACTTTGTGCCGGTACTCGGCCCCTGCGTGCCGATCGACAAAATGAGCGGCCGCGTTCTCGTTGATCGCAGTCATGAATCCTCCCTCTCGCGCATCTCCTCCCGCTTCCCTCGAAGCAGATAGAGAGAGCAGGCGCCCATCGTTCGGATGAGGAAGGCGCCGAGCGACCCATCGAGCTTGCGATCTCCGATGCGATCTGCGGTCGCGGAAACCGTCTCAAGAAACCGATCCCTCGACATCCGCCACTCTTCCGGCTCGTGACGACAGGTGGCTCGGTCCTCATGGTCTATGCATCATACTGCATCCCCGGGCGGAGCTGCCGGCGACAAATCAGTCTTTCGAACAGCCTTGCCGAAGATCGCTTTTCCGCAAGCCTGCGAGCTACGTTCCGTAGCGCCGGCTCTTCGCCGGCTTGGGCAGGATCGGCCAGAGATCACCCGAGATTCCGCCCAGCGCGCCCGGTTCCAGCTCCAGCACTTGCAGCCGCCGCGGATCCTCGCCCGGCATGAAGAGCCCATGGGCGGCGGCGGCGCGGAAGCCGAAGCGGCCGTAATAGCTGAGATCACCCACCAGCAGCACGATCCCATGGCCCAGCTCATCGGCGATGCGGAGGCTCTCGCGCATCAGCCGGTCGCCGATGCGCTCATTGCGCCGGTCGGCGGCAACGCCGATGGGGCCCAGCAGCAGCGCCGGGGTCATGACCGGCATGCTGGCCGGGGCCGTGCCGGCGATCACCAGCGGCCATTGCCGGATCGTGCCGACGACCCGCTCCCCGTCGCGGGCGACGAGGGAGAGCGCTTCGATCGGCCCGACATGCTGGCGGAAGCGGTAGGACTGCTTCTTGTGCCGGTCGCCGCCAAAGGCCTCGTCGAGCAGCGTCTCGATGGCAGGACCGTCGCCGGGCCTCTCAGGCCCGATGACGACGCCGGCAGGGATGAGGGCAGCGGAAGAAGCGGAGAAAGAACTGAAGGGCATGGAAGGTTCCTTGGCAGACGGGGCGGCGGACTGACCGCCGGAACCTTCGGAGTGGAGCTGAAGGACCGCTTCGGTCAGACGACGGGGCTGGCGGGGAAAAGACCCGCGGAGCCGGCTCGTCGTCGGAGTCGAAGCGTCGTCGTCACCTTCGTCCCTCTTGCTCAAGGCGCATCAGAGATAGCATGTAAGCGCGTGCTGTCAATGCCTTGCATGGAATTTTTCCGCTGAAACGAGAGAGGGGCCCTCACGGGCCCTCTACCGCCCCCCTGACCTCCCCTTAGGTCAGGACCCAGAAGTACCACCAACTCAGCGCCACTACGGCGATGCCCCCGAGGACCGTCAGATAGGGCAGCATCCCCGCTCTGCGGACATGCATGGCCTCTTCCGTGATCCCGAGATCGGCCAGCATCCGGGCAGGCCATTTGCCGTGGTCCTGGATGTAGTGGCGGTAGAAGAAGATCGGAATGATGAGCAGCGCCCCGATCACCCCCAGCATCAGGGTATTGGAGCCATAGGCGTTCGCCCCCGCCCCCATGAAGAACATGTTGAGGAAGGCGAAGATGGCGCCCAGCACGAGCACCCAATCGGGCGCCCGCCAGGGCCGGCGGACATGGCCTGAATCGATGCGGTGCAGCCAGCCTGAGTTGAGGTTGATGAAGTTGAAGATGATGTAGAGGCAGTTGGAGACCGCGAGCACGAAGAGGTAGTCCGACATCATCAGCAGGATCAGGTTGAAGCAGAGATCGGTCGCCATGGCCCGGGTCGGCGAGCCGTGCTGGTTGACGTAGCTCAGATATTTCGGCAGCCAGCCATCGACCGAGGATTGGTAGAGCGTGCGCGAGGAGCCGGCCATGGCGGTGATGATGGCGAGCACGAGAGCCAGGATCAGCAGGATCACCATGATGAAATAGATCACGCCCGCCGTCCCGAACATGCTGGCCATGGCCTTGGCCACGCCCGAGCCGTCATAGATGCCGGGATCGAGCATCGCCTTCACCCCGAGCACCCCCTGGAAGGTGAAGGGGACCAGGATGAAGATGACCAGGCAGAGGACGCCGGAGAAGAAGATGGCCTTGAAGGTGTCGGTCGCCGGGTTGGTCAGCTCGCTGGTGTAGCAGACCGCCGTCTCGAAGCCGTAGGTCGACCAGGCGGCGATGAACATGCCGCCGAGGAAGAGCGTCCAGCCCGCCTTGTCCCAATGGCCGTTGAAGGGGTAGCCCGCGCCATTGGCATCGCCCAGCGGCACCACCGGCGTCAGGTTCGAGGTCAGCACATGGCCGGTGATGAGCGGCCAGATGGCGACGATCAGCAGCGGCACGGTGACCACCACACCGACCACCGTCTGGAACCAGGCGGTGCGCAGAATGCCCTTGTGCTGGATGGCGTAGCAGAGCAGCAGCATGATGGCGCCTAGGAAGAAGGTCGCGTTGATCCTGAGCTTCAGCCCGTCCTTGATGAATCCCAGATTGGCGATATCCCACTCGCCGGAAGGAATGGCGATGCCGGCCGAGCCGAGGCCCGTGATGATGTATCCGGCGGCGATGCCGGTGCCGATGGAGAGCACGGGGGTCCAGGCGAGCCAGTAGCTCCAGACCGAGAGCGGCCCGAAGATCTTGCCGTAGTGGATCCAGGCCGCAGCGCCGTAAATCGGCGCGCCGCCGGACTTGCTCGGGAACATGCCGGCGATCTCGGCATAGGTGAAGGACTGGATGAAGCCCATGAGGATCGAGAGCGTCCAGACGATGTAGGACGGCGTGCCGACGGTGGCGGCGATGCCGCCGATGGAGAACAGCACCAGCGGCGGCACGCCGCTGGCGATCCAGAAGGTCTTCTTCCAGTCGATGGTGCGGTGAAGCGTCCTTTCGCCGGCCGCTTCGGTCATCGCGCTCATGATTTAGCCCCCTTTGTCCAAGTGTCGGCGCCGGCGCCTTGTGGCCGGAGCCTCAAACGAAAACCGCCCGGCGCGATGGCGCGGGCGGCGATTGTTCTTGCCGGTCGTCGGCGATGCGGGCCATAGGCCGGACCGTCGCGGCCGGATCGGTTGTCGCTGGAAATACGGAGCCCCTGGCAGAGCCGGTAGTCGCCGGGAGTCGCGCGAAGGTCGATTGCAGGCTCAGCCTCATCTCCCCTTCCTCAGATGACTTCGTAGTGTAATCACGTCATTCTGACGGGGGCAACGACCAACATCAGGCCAATTCGGACCAATCCTCCGCGAGTCGGGGAAAGTTTGCGGCAGCTACAGGAAAATTCGCCGACAATGGCCTGACAATGGTCTGACAGATCACGTGCCGAGGACGAGATAGACCGGCATGGCGGCCCGACGGCGCACGCGATAGGGCTCCTGCGACCAGAACATATCGGCGACCAGCCAATGGCGCGGCGGGTCGGCGGCCATGACGATGGCATCCACCCGGCGCCGCCGGGCCTCGGTGAGGATGCGCTTGGCGGCATTGCGGGTGCCCAGCACCTGGCCGCTGGCCGCGACGCCACGGCGCTTCAGGATCGCCAGCGCCGCGGCGACGCGCTCATGCTGCTCCTTGAGCTCGCGCCTGTTTGGCATCAGCGCCGGATGCGGCAGGCCCAGGCTCGTGCCCCAGACCCGGGCGATGGAGAGGACATGGACCTCGGCCCCGGCTTGCTTGGCGAGGCGGGCGGCGAGCTCTACCGCCTGGCGCGGGATCGCCCGGCCCTCGGAGGCGAGCAGCAGGGACTTGCCGGCGAAATCCTCGGGCACAGGCCGCGGCGGTGCCGGGCGCCAGGGGGGGCGCCAGAGGGGCCTGCCCTGGCCTGCCGCCTCAGGCAGCGACGCGCCTGTCCTCGACATAGACGCGGTACCAGTAGAAGGGCAGATAGGCGAGCAGCGTCGCCCAGCCGAGCCAGTAATAGACCTCGACATTGCCGAGCTTCGAGAACCAGAGGCCGCCAAAGAGCCAGAAGACGAAATAGACGACGGCAAGGATGAGGGCGACGTATTTCATGTATTCCGGCAGGCGGAAGGGCCGGCGGAGATTCGGCTTGTCCTGGCGCAGCAGGAAATAGCCGATCAGCACCGGGATGAAGGAGATGGTGTAGCCGACATTGGAGAAGCTGTAGATCTCCACAGCACCCCCCAGGAACACCACGACCAGCGAGGCGATGACGTTGAAGAACATGGCGCGCGCCGGCACGCCATGCTCGTTGACCTTGGAGAAGAAGGTCGGGAATTCGCCATCAAGCGCCATCTGATAGAGCGCGCGGCCCGAGCCCATGATCGCGTTGAGGGCGGAGAGCGCCAGCGCCACGATCAGCATGAAGGCGATGACCCAGTTGAGCACCTCGCCGCCGATGCCGGGGAAGACCTTGCCAGCGAAGGTGACGAAGATCGTCTTCGGATCGGCGAGCGAGGTGTCCGACAGCGCATGGGCCCCCAGAACCACGATGAAGGCGATGGGGACCAGGGTGTAGATGAATACGCCATAACCACCCTCAAGGTTCATGGCGATCTTGGCGTCATGGTCGGGATTGCCGCATTCGCCGATGTAGCAGGCCGCGGCCTCCATGGCGATCACGTTCCAGGTCAATAGGAAACCATAGGCGATATAGACCTGGAGCCAGTTGTAACCGCTCATCCCGGCGAAGAAGCTCGAGCCGTCGAGATGCTTGAAGCCGGCGAGCTCGCCCATATTCACCACCGAGGGATTGAAGATCCAGGCCACGGCGATGAAGGTGAGCGGGATCATGGAGAGCAGCGCCAGGACGGTGGCGAAGGTGGCGCCGAACCGGATGCCGCGATAGGCCGGGATGAAGAACAGCAGGATGCCGATGACCGCGATGATCACGGTCGACCAGGCGATGAAGGTGTGGATCGGCGTGAATCCCGCGGTCGTGTTGATACCGAAGCGGTCGGCGAGATAGAAGCTCGCCAGGATCATGTTGAGGGGTGCCACCGGAAACCAGCCCAGCCAATAGGCCCAGGCGGTGAATCCGTTGACATGCTTGGCGAAGCGCGGCCAGCGGTCCTTGTAGGCGGGATAGGCATAGGTGGGCGAGCCGCCGGTGCGCTCCGGCATCATGGCCGAGAGCTCGGCCAGGAAGAGGCAGAGCAGCCAGCCCGTAAGGGTGATGAAGACAGTGACCGGGATGGAAGCGGCGCCGAGGCTGGTCACCATGACCGGGGCGATGCCGGTCACCAGGATGGTGCCGGCAAGGCCGATGACGAAAGCCCCCCACCAGCCTGTCTCGCGCTTCAGCCCGGCATCGACATAGCCCATCTCCTTGGCTGCCGAATAAGGCTGCTTGCCGCCTGCGTCCTGCATCGTCATTGGCTTCCCCCCGCTGAGGGGCGCCCCCGGGCCCGCCCTTCGGGCTCTTCTGCCGGCGGCGCCATGTGCTGAGTTGCCCGGTATCTCCCGGTTATTCGCTCCTTCGGCTGGATCCTGGCGGCGCAGCCCGCGATTTCCCGGGCTGAAAATCATGTGCACGCCATGAACTACGACATTACGTCGTAGAATCGAGTCGGTCAATGATTCGAAGCGCTAAGCTGCCGCCAGCTCGCGCTTTTCGGGATCGAAGGTGAATGCCCTCGCTCCCCCTTAGAGCGAGGACGGGCAGGAAGGAGCCTGGCCGAGAGTGATGGCCTAGACGGCCCGGGGCAGGCGCTGGGAGAGGGCGCGGGCCTGGACGAGGTCGAGCCAGCGATTCGCGATCTGGCGGGCAAGCGCGGCCTGGGACGCCATATGGGCCGACAGCTCGCGCTCGAAGCCGGGGAGGAAATGGGGGTGCGTTTTGGCCAGGGCCTCGGGATTGGCCGCCCGCGCCCAGCTCCGCAGCATGGGAGTGGTCGCCTCGAAATGGAACTGGAAGGCATAGACATGCTCGCCGATGCGGAAGGCCTGGTTGCGGCAACGCTGGCCGGTGACCAGAAGCTCCGCCCCTTCCGGCAGCTCGAAGGTGTCCTGGTGCCATTCCATGACTTGCTGGCGCCGGGCGACCCCGGCGAGGAGCGGCGATCGCGCGCCGGCCTCAGTGATCTCGACCTCGGTGAAGCCCACCTCCAGCTCGATATGGCGGTAGACAGGCTTCTCGAAGACACGGGCGCAGAGCTGGGCGCCGAGGCAGATGCCGAGGATCGGCTTCTCCGCCCGATGGAAGCCGCGCAGCAGCTCGATCATCGGCAGGAACTGCGGGTTCTTCTCGTCGTCGAAGGCGTCCATCGTCCCGCCGAGCACGATGGTGCCGTCGTAGCGCCCGTGATCGGCGGGCATCGGATCGCCGTCCTGCGGCATCACCTCGTCCACCGTGGCGCCGCGGCGATAGACATGCTCGCCGACGAAGCCCATATGGCCGAGATCGCTGTTCTGCAGGACGAGGAGATGAAGCGGGCGGGTCATGGCCCGTGAAGGTAGCGAGGGCAGCGCCTCTGAGGCAAGCCCCGACGGGCGCAGGACAAGCCCGCAGAAAAGACAATTCTCTCCGAGATTACTCTTCGCGCTTCAGCGGCCGGGAGAGCAGGCGGCGCAGCTCCGCATCGATATCGCCCCCGGCGAGGATGGCCGCGACGGATTGGGAGATCGGCATCTCGACGCCGAGGCGCCGGGCGAGCGCCACGACGGCTGCGGCGCTCTCGACGCCTTCGGCGACGCTCTGCCGCTCGCCCAGGATCTCCGCGAGCTTGCGCCCGCGGCCCAGCGCCTCGCCCAGCGAGCTGTTGCGCGACTGGCTCGATGTCGCGGTCAGGATCAGATCGCCGGCGCCGGAAAGCCCCATGGCCGTCTCGCGCCGGCCGCCCGCCGCCGCGACCAGACGCTGGAGCTCCGCCAGCCCGCGGGTCAGCAGGGCTGCCCGCGCATTCTCGCCGAGCCCGCGCCCCAGCACGATGCCGCAGCCGATGGCGAGCACGTTCTTGGCCGATCCCCCCAGCGCCACGCCGAGCGGATCGTCGGAGGCATAGGGACGGAAGGCCGGTGTCGCCAGCGCGGCGGCCAGGCTCTCCGCGAGGGGGGCATCGCGGGCGGCGATTACCACGGCGGTTGGATGGCCGGCCGCCGCCTCGCCGGCGAAGGTCGGGCCCGAGAGCATGGCCGCATCGATATCGGGCTGCAGCTCGGCGATGAGCTCGGGCATGGATTTGAGGCTGCCGCGCTCGATCCCCTTGGCGCAGATCACCGCCGGGATATGCCGCGGCCAGGAAAGGCCGGTCAGCTGCTCCCGCAGATGCTGGGCCGGCAGTGCCACCAGCACCGCATCGCTCTCGAAGACCGGCGCCTGCTCGGCGCTGACATGGATCGCGGGTGCCAGACTCACCCCCGGCAGATGCAGCCGGTTCTCGCGCTCCGCCGCCAGGGCTTGCGCCTGGGCTTGGCGCCGCGGCCAGAGGATGACCTCCCGGCCTGCCCGCTCGGCGATGACCGCCAGCGCCGTGCCCCAGGCCCCCGCGCCGAGAATGCCGATGCGCCGGATCATCGATGAAGCCCGCTCCTCATGGCGGGGCCAGTCCTAGTACGGCGCCGCCGGCGCTCAAACTTAAATTTCGGTGACGCCATCGCAGACAGGCCTGACGGCCAGCCTTGACGGCAGGCCCCGGGGGCTTCGATCATCGGAAAAAGCGAGGGGGAGAGGCATGGCGGGCGGCAGCATTCTGGCCATCGATCAGGGCACGACCAGCACGCGTGCCATCGTCTTCGACCTCGAAGGCGGGATCCGCGCCACGGCCCAGCGCGAGCTGCCCCAGATCTTTCCGGATGACGGCTGGGTCGAGCATGATCCGGAGGAGATCTGGCGGGCGGTGCTGGCCGTCTGCCGGGAGGTGTTGGCCAAATCCGGGGATGTCGCCGGGATCGGTATCACCAATCAGCGCGAGACGACGGTCATCTGGGATCGGGCGACCGGGAGGCCGATCCATAATGCCATCGTCTGGCAGGACCGGCGCGGTGCCACGCTCTGCCGCAAGCTCGAGGCCGAGGGCCATGGCCCGCTGGTCCAGCGCCTGACGGGCCTCCTGCTCGATCCCTATTTCTCCGCGACCAAGCTGGTCTGGCTGCTGGAGAATGTTCCGGGAGCAAGGGCGCGCGCCGAGAAGGGCGAGCTCGCTGCCGGCACCATCGACAGCTTCCTGCTCTGGCGCCTCACCGGCGGGTGCATCCATGCCACCGACGCGACCAACGCCTCGCGCACGCTGCTCTTCGACATCCATCGCCAGGCCTGGAGCGATGAGCTGCTGGCGCTGTTCGGCATCCCGCACGCTTTGCTGCCGGAGGTGCGCGATACCGCTGACGAGTTCGGCACCACCGAGGCGGGACTGTTCGACCGGCCGCTTCCCGTCCTCGCCATGGTCGGCGACCAGCAGGCAGCGGGCGTGGGCCAGGCCTGCTTCGAGCCGGGCATGATCAAGAGCACCTATGGCACCGGCTGCTTCGTGCTGGTGAATAGTGGCCACGAGGCGCCGCAATCCAAGAACCGCCTTGTCACCACTGTCGGCGTGCGCATCAAGGGACGAACGACCTATGCGCTGGAAGGCAGCATCTTCATCGCCGGGGCTGCGGTGCAATGGCTGCGCGACCGTCTGGGATTCATCGCCCAGTCCAGCGAGACAGCGGCGATCGCCGCCGGGCTACCGGGCAATGCCGGCGTCTATCTCGTGCCCGCCTTCACGGGCCTGGGCGCACCCTATTGGGAGCCGGAGGCGCGCGGCGCCCTCTTCGGGCTGACCCGCGATGTCGGCCGGGCCGAGATCGTGCGCGCCGCGCTGGAGGCCGTCTGCTACCAGACCCGCGACCTGATGCAGGCCATGGCCGCCGACGGCGCGCCGCGCCCGACGGCGCTGCGCGTCGATGGCGGCATGAGTGCCAATGACTGGGTCATGCAGTTCCTGGCCGACATCCTCGGCTTGCCCGTCGAGCGCCCGGTGGTGACGGAAACGACGGCGCTGGGGGCCGCCTATGTCGCCGGGCTGCAGGCCGGCCTCTTCGCCTCCACCGCCGAGATCGCCAAGCACTGGCGCCGCGACCGCCTCTTCGAGCCGAAGATGAAGGAAGCCGAGCGCGACCGGCTCTATGCCGGCTGGCAGGACGCGGTCGCGCGGGTGCGGCGGTAGGGCTCTCTCTTCCTCACTCCGGCGAAAGCCGGAATCCAGGGCGACGAACGGGATCTGCAACCCTCGATCCCGGCTTGCGCCGGGATGACGATCGAAAGGTCGAGAAAGCCCGCTACTCGCGCGAAAACGAGAGCAGCAGCTGCTGGCTGCGGGTCTCCATCGCGTGCCATTCCGCGAGCCGCAGCTTGGCGAAGCTCAAGGTGATATGGGCGTGCTGGAAGACGAGCTCGTCATGGCAGTTGGGCGGGAGCTCGCTTCCATCGGGATCGCAGATGATGACGCTGCGAACCTCGCCGCCCTCGACATGGGCGAACAGGTCGAGATGGGGATCGTAATGCCCCTGGCTGAGAGCCGCATCGCGCGGAAAGAGCTGCAGGCCGAACCTCTCGCCCGCCGCCTTCGGCGCGGCGCCGACATAGCGGCGCATGGTCTCGAAGCGCGCCGGCAGCGCCAGCGCCAGCTGGTCCTCATCACCGCCGATGAAAAGGATGTCCTGGCTCGGCGGGGACGAGACCTCATCGGCCGCGGGCATCATCGAGGGCCAATGCACCGCGAGCAGAAACTCCTCATCGTCATGGCCGCCGGCGAGATATTCGATGGGGATGCGCAGATGCAGCCCGCCGACATTCTCTGCCCGCCTGAGATCGAGGGCCGAGGCGCCCGTAGCCATGAGTAGCCCCGTCGTGAGGAGAAGGATCGCGGCGAGAGGCCAGCGAAGCCGCGGGGAGCGCGCGTTGGTCATCTCCCCGGCATGGGCAGCCTGGTCTTCCGCTGCTGCCACCGCTCCCATTCCGGCTCGGTCCCGAATCGCTCGACCAGAAAATCGACGAAGCTGCGCACCTTTGCCGACAGGAGCGAGCGATGGGGATAGAGCGCATAGATCGAGAGCTCCGGCGAGCGCCAATCGGTCAGGAGCGGAACGAGCCGCCCCTCGGCGATATCGGCGCCGAAGGAGAAGCTCGGGCCGCGAACGATGCCATGGCCTGCGAGCGCCATGCGGTGCACGAAAGCGGCGTTCGTGGCGGTGAAGGGCCCCGAGACGTGCACCGTCTCGGTCCTGCCGTCGGGGGACTGGAAGCGCCAGCTCTGCGACTCGCTGATCTCGGCGTAGATCCGGCAGGCATGCCGGCCGAGCTCGGCGGGTGTCTCAGGAGTCCCGGCACGGCTTAGATAGGCCGGCGAGGCGCAGACGACGAGGCGGGCCGTCGCCAGCTGCCGCGCGATCAGGCTGGAATCTGGCATTGCACCGATGCGGATTGCCAGATCGAACCCCTCCTCGATCAGATTGGCGAAGCGGTCCGAGACCGTGATGTCGATCGTCACCTCGGGATAGCGCGTCATGTAATCGCTGACCGCGGGTGCGATCTGCTGCACGCCGAAGGTGACGGGAGAAGCGATCCGTAGCAGCCCGCGCGGCGAGGCCTGAAGCGTCGTGGCCTCGGCTTCGGCCTCCTCGATGGCCGCAAGGATCTGGTTGCAGCGCTCGTAATAGCCGCCGCCAGCCTCGGTCAGATGGAGCCGCCGCGTGCTGCGGTTCAAGAGCCGCACCCCGAGGCGCGTTTCCAGCGCGCGCACGTGATTGCCGGCCATCTCCGGGGAGATGCCGAAATGCCGCGCCGCGGCGGCGAAGCTCCCGGCCTCCACCGCGCGCTTGAACACCGCCATGCTGGTCAATCTGTCCATGCTGGTCACTCCGAAGCACCACTTCGGAAAGACCAAAGTATACCGCCGATTATCCCGAGGCGTCTCCAAGGCCATCTCCCCGTGCGGCGATGCCTCGATGGCACCGCCGACACGAAGGAGACGCGAGATGGGAATCGGTGGAGCAGCAGTTTACGGCCTTGCGCTGATGGTTCTTCGCGCGCTGGACCGGCTCGGCGCCGCCATCGTCCGCTTGCTGGGTTGGATCTGGCACTGGCTCGTCGACGGCGCCGCGCTCTATGGCGCGGATCTGTACGCCTCGCCCGCCGCACCGCGCCATCCGTGGAATGAAATCGAAGAGAGGAAGGGCCCGCCCCGCCGTTGACGGCCGGGGCCGGCTCGATTGGGAGAACAATCATGATCGCTCACGTGAATACCGTCATCGTCGGTGGCGGGCAGGCCGGGCTTTCGCTCAGCCACTATCTGAGCCGGCAGGGCCGAGACCATGTCGTCCTCGAGCAGTCAGACGCGCCGGGGAACGCCTGGCGCAATCACCGGTGGGATTCCTTCACCCTCAACACGCCGAACTGGCAATCGCAGCTCCCGGGCGCGGACTATCGGCGCGATGATCCCGATGCGTTCATGTCGCGGGCCGAGGTCGTCGCCTATTTCGAGCGCTATGTGGAGGATTTTCACCTGCCGGTCCGCTTCAGCACCCGGGTCATCCGGGCCGAGCGGAACGGACGCTGGGGCGGCTACCTCGTTACCTGCCAGGACGGCAGCTCGATCCTGGCGCGCAACCTGGTCGTCGCGACCGGCCTCTATCAGGAACCGAAGATCCCCGGCTTCAGCGCCAGTTTCCCGGCCGGCATCCGCCAGGTTCATTCCGACGCCTATCGCAATCCGCAGGAGCTTCGGCCTGGGTCGGTGCTGGTGGTCGGCAGCGCGCAGTCCGGCGCGCAGATTGCCGAAGAGCTCTATGAAGGCGGCCGGAGGGTCTATCTCGCTGTGGGTCGCGCCGGCCGGGTTCCGCGGCGCTATCGTGGCCGTGATGCGAACTGGTGGCTGGCGAAGCTCGGCCGCTACGATCGAACGGTCGACCAGCTGCCCTCACCCAAGGCGAAGTTCGCCGGCAAGGCGCTCATCTCGGGGACCAAGGGCGGGCATACCCTGAATCTACATCTATTCGCGCGGGACGGGGTGATCCTGCTGGGCCACCTCCAGGGCATCGACAAGGGCAGGATCCTGCTCGCCCCCGACCTGTATCAGAATCTTGCCGAGGCGGACCGGCATGAGGCCGAGTTCACCGAGGCGATCGAC
>DATBBO010000610.1:0-25116 GCA_036270995.1 Dongiaceae bacterium
CAGAAAAAGATATGATCATTTGAAAATAGAGCACAGGCCCGACTTTCTGGATGTTGGGCACGACGGCCTGAACGCTCGTATCGTTGGCCCCGTTGATATCGGCCGCCATGTTCAGGAATCCCGTCAAGAACTGGACCCCCGCATCCGTGTCGTAGTTCTTGCTGATGAAGGCCGCGAATGCCTTGTCGTTGGCCAAATCGGACGCTTCCTTGTCGGAGGCACCTTCCATATCGGCCATTGCTCGGCCCAGCTTCAAGGTCACCTTGTTCAGTTTCTCCATGCTCAGGCTTTCGGCGAAGACGACAGGAAGCAACTCCTTGAACAAGGAGGATCCCGTGACCTTCAACCCCTTGCCGATCCATGCATCGATCGCAAGCGTGTTTGCCTGCTCGAGAAAGGCGGGGGGCAATTCCTCCGCGTACATCTCAGCAATCAATGCGCCCTCGGAGGTCCGTTTGTAGCTGAACCCATCCAGCTGCGAGGCTGCGGAATAATTCCCCTGAGGGAAAAAAGCAACATGGAGGCCGACCGGCGCCGTGGCGGCCTTGCTGGTGGGGCCGAACATGTCCCTGATGTCGAAGAATTTCTGGCCGCCGATCCGACGCTCGACGGAGGTGATCCGTGCCTCCACCTGATCGATCTTCGCCTGCCATTCCTCGGCCTGGAGGCTCGCCCTCTGAACAGCGAACCATGCGGTGACGCCAGCACAGATGCTGCCGCCGGCCACCGCGGCGCCTACGAGGAGAACGATTATATTGTTCTCAACTTTTTCTTTGAGCCCCATCTAAATCTCCACATCGACATGTGGGCTAGCTCACCATTGTCGGGGTGGCCCGTTTAGATTGGGTAAATAAAGGGCGATGAGCCGGGGCGACTAACCCGGACGGCCTCCGCGACGGCGGAGGAGACCATCATGACGAAGCGTGTCATCAAACCGGGCGGGATCGCCGCACCCGCCAGCGCCTATAACCATGCGGTGCTGGTCGAGCGTCCGGCGCGGACACTCTATCTCTCGGGCCAGATCGGCGAGCGGCCGGACGGCGGCATCGCCTCTGACTTCACCGAGCAGGCGCGCCAGACCTGGGCCGACATCCAGGCCATCCTGGCGGCGGGCGGCGTGAACATCGCCGATCTCGTGAAGCGCACCTCCTATGTCGTCGGGCGGGAGCATGTGCGGCCCTATTACGGCGGGGTGCTGCCGCCCTGGACGCTGGTCCTCGTGGCTGGGCTGGGTCGGCCGCAATACCTGATCGAGGTCGAGGCGATCGCGGTGCAATAGGGCGAGCCTCCGCCGGCATGGTGGACTTTTGTATGATAAATGAGTATGAGTCTCTGAAGGGGTCGTGGGACGCGTCGCGGCCCCAAGAGTCATCTCGACGACGGCGCGGCCGGGGTGGCCGTGCAATCCGATCTCAAAAGAGCTGACAACGGGAGGATATCCGATGAAGCGCATCCTACTCGCCGGTATTGCCGCCGTCCTGGCGCTCTCCACCGCCTCCGGCGCCATGGCGGCGGACAAGAAGACCCTCGTCTTTGTCGTCAATGGCGCCTCCGATTTCTGGAAGAATGCCGAGGCCGGGGTCAAGAAGGCCCAGGAAGAGATGCCCAATTATACGCTTCAGCTCAAATACCCCGAGCAGTCCGCCGCCGCGATCCAGCAGCGGCTGATGGATGACCTCGTCGCTGCGGGCGTCGCCGGAATCATGGTGAGCGCCGTCGATCCCAAGCATCAGACGGAAGGCCTCGACAAGATCGCGAGCCAGACACTGCTCTTCACCACCGACAGCGACGCGCCGCAATCCAAGCGCATCGCCTATATCGGCAGCTCCAATACCGACGCCGGCAAGCAGGCGGGCAGCCTGATGCTGAAGGCCCTGCCGAACGGCGGCAAATGCATCGGCTTCGTCGGCCTGCTCGAAGCCGACAACGCCCGCGAGCGCATCGAGGGCGTCAAACAAGCCATCGCCGGCTCCAAGGTCGAGCTGATCGATGTGCGCGGCGACGACATCGACCAGACCCGGGCCAAGCGCAATGTCGAGGATGCGCTGGCGAAGTATCCCGACATCGACTGCATGGTCGGCTTCTACTCCTACAACACGCCGCGCATCTACGAGGCCCTCCATGAGGCCGGCAAGCTCGGCAGCATCAAGGTCATCGGGTTCGACGAGGATCCCATCACCCTCGGCGGGGTCAAGGAAGGCACGATCGTCGGCACCGTGGTGCAGCAGCCCTATGAATGGGGCTATCAGGGAATGAAGCTGATGGCCAAGTATCTCGAAGGCGACAAGTCGGGCATTCCGGCCAACGGTCTTATCATCATCCCGACCAAGATCATCGACCAGTCCAATGTCGATGCCTTCTGGGCCGAGCTGAAGCAGCGCACCGGCGCGAAGTAGGACCAACCGGCATCACGCAGGGCCGGCGCCATTTTTCGGGGATGGCGCCGGCCCGCATCGGACATATGGAAGAGCCCCTCCTCGAGCTCCAGGACATCACCAAGACCTATCCGGGCGTCACCGCCCTGGATGCGGTCAGCTTCACCCTCGGCCGCGGCGAGGTCGTCGGGCTGATCGGCGAGAACGGCGCCGGCAAGAGCACCCTCATGAAGGTGCTGGGTGGGGTGGTTGAGCCTAGTGCGGGGCGGATCCGCCTCGACGGGCAGGACCGCCGGGCCCTCTCCGTGCGCGAGGCGATCGCCGGCGGCATCGCCTTCGTGCACCAGGAACTGAACCTCTTCGACAATCTCGATGCCGCCGCGAATGTCTTCATTGGCCGCGAGCCGCGCTATGGCGGGCCGCTGCGGCTGATCGACCGCCAGGCGATGCGCGACAAGGTCCGCGGGCTCCTGGCCCGAATCGGCGCCGATTTCGGGCCCGATGCGCCGGTTGCAGACCTCTCGCTCGCCCAGCGCCAGCTTCTCGAGATCGCGAAGGCGCTCTCCCTCGATGCGCGCGTCGTCATCATGGACGAGCCGACCTCTTCCCTCACCCTCTCGGAGACCGACCGGCTGATGGGGGTGATCGCCGATCTGAAGAGGAGCGGGGTCAGCATCATCTTCATCTCCCACAGGCTGGGCGAGGTGAAGCGCTGTGCCGACCGGGTCGTGGTGCTGCGCGACGGCAGGACCGTCGGCGAGCTGCGCGGGGCCGAGATCGAGCCGCCGGCCATGATCCGCCTGATGATCGGCCGCGACCTCAAATCCCTCTATATCCCGCCGGCGGGAGCGCCGGGAGCGGCCACCCTCGAGCTGGTCGAGCTGCGCACCACGACCTACCCGGCCCATCAGGTGAGCCTCGCGGTCCGGAGCGGCGAGATCCTGGGCCTCGCCGGGCTGGTGGGTTCGGGTCGGACCGAGCTCGCGCGGGTGGTGTTCGGCATCGATCGCCCCGTCGCCGGCGGGCTCAAGCTGGACGGCTCCCCTCTCGCCCTGGGCTCGCCGCGCGAGGCCATCCGGCGAGGCATCTACCTGGTGCCGGAAGACCGCAAGAAGCTTGCTTTGCTGCTCGACGTCTCCCTGACCGGGAACATCTCGCTTCCCGACCTCGAGTCCTACGCCCGGGCGACGATCATCAGCCCCGGGCTCGAGGCCGCCAATGCCGAGCGCCAGCGCCAGAAGCTCAAGATCAGGACGCCCGGCATCGCTACCGAGGTGGGAACGCTCTCCGGCGGCAATCAGCAGAAGGCCGTGCTTGCCAAATGGCTCTCCATGCGGCCGCGCTGCATCATTTTCGATGAGCCGACCCGGGGCATCGATGTGGGGGCAAAGAACGAGATCTATCAGCTCATGCGCGGATTGGCCGATTCGGGGGTGGCCATCCTGATGATCTCCAGCGACATGGAGGAGGTGATCGGCGTCAGCGACCGCATCGCCGTCATGCATGAGGGCTCCATAAGCGGCTTCCTTGATCGCGGGCAATTCAGCGAACACAATGTGCTGGAGCTTGCCGTCGGCCATACGCTCCACTGAAGATCGCCTGCCGGGACCGGGGATGCCATGCTGAAGAAGGATCTGGGGCTCCTCATTCTGATTCTCGTGGTCGGAACGGTGACGGCGTTCCTGAACCCCCGCTTCCTCTCGCCCATCAACATCGCCAACACGGCCAATCTGATCGGGCTCTTCGGCCTGTTCTCCATTGGCGAGGGATTCGTCATCATCACCGGGGGTATCGAGCTCTCCGTCGGCTCGGTCTTCGCGCTCCTCGGCGCGATCTTCATCGACCTGGTGGTGACCTATAACGTCAACTGGGTGGTCGCCGTGCTGCTGATGGTGCTCGCCGGCATTCTGATCGGCGCCGCCCATGGCTTCCTCATCGCGCGGCTCAGGCTGCAGCCCTTCGTCGTCACCCTCTGTGGGCTGCTGATCTATCGTGGCGTCGCGCGCTGGTATACCGATGACGGCACCGCCGGCTTCCAGTTCGGCCAGAGCTTCCCGACCCTGGAATGGCTCACCGCAGGCCGCAGCTTCGGCGTTCCCCACACCTTCATCACCTTCATCCTGGTCGCCGTCGTCATGGGGGTGGTGCTGCATCGCTCGGTCTTCGGGCGCTATCTCTTCGCGGTGGGCAAGAACGAGGAAGCGGCCCGCTATTCCGGGATCAGGACCGAGCGGGTGATCGTCGCGGCCTATGTCATCTGCGGCGGGTTGGCGGGCCTTGCGGCCGTGTTCTTTGCCATGTACACCCGCTCGATCTCGCCGGCATCCCATGGCAATTTCTACGAGCTCTACGGCATCGCCGCGGCGGTGCTGGGCGGATGCTCGCTGCGCGGCGGCGAGGGCTCGGTGCTGGGAATCGTGCTGGGATCGGTCCTGCTCCAGATCCTGCAGAACCTGGTCAACCTCCTGGGCATTCCGAGCTCGCTCAATTTCGCCGTCATGGGCACGGTGATCCTGATCGGCGTGCTGGCGGACAGGCAGTTCGCCCGATATCGTCGCGCCAAGACGGGAGGGGCCGCCGCCCGTATCAGCTGACGGAGGGAGCGATGCAGGAAGCTAAGCTTCTCGAACTCTCCACCTGGATCACCAAGGCAGGACTCGCCGGCCGTCCGGAGACGGAAATGATGGCCGGCTATTGCGAGCGCCTGCGCGCCGCCGGCATCCCGCTCGCCGGCGGAGTCGTGGTGATCGACACCCTCCACCCGCTCTACGAAGGCCATGCCATGCGCTGGCGCCTGAACCAGAGCCAGACCCAGCGGATCGAATATGGCCGGACCAATCAGGGCGAGGCGGCCGAGAGCTACCGGCGCAGCACCTTCTATCACCTGGTCCAGACCGGCGAGAGCCATCTGCGCCGGCGGCTCAGCCCCGAGACGGTCCTGGAATTTCCCCAGATGGGCGAGTCGTACAAGGCCGGAATCACGGACTATCTCGGGATCATGAACCGCTTCGCCGCCGAGGGTACGGTCGGCGACATGGATTGCGTCTATTCCGGCTGGGAGACCGACCGCGCGGAGGGCTTCAGCGAGGACGATGTCCTGGCGATGCGCCGGCTCTCGCCCTTCCTGGCACTCGCGATGAAATGCGGCTCGCTCGGCCGGACCGCCCAGGCGCTGGTAGAGACCTATCTCGGCCGCGAGGCCGGGCGTCAGGTGCTGAGCGGGCGCATCGAGCGCGGCGTCGCCGACCGGATCGAGGCCGTGCTCTGGTTCAGCGACCTGCGCGGCTACACCGGCATCACCGACGCTGCCGAGCCGAAACAGATCATTCCGCTGCTGAACGATTATGCCGAGGCGATCGTCAGCGCCATCCAGGCCGGCGGCGGCGACGTGCTGAAGCTCATCGGCGATGGTGTGTTGGCGATGTTCCCGGCCGAGGACCGGGGCAAGGCCTGCATCGCAGCCATCGCCGCGGCCACCGGTGCTGCGGAGCGGATCGCCGCCCTGAACGCCCGGCGCATCGCCGAGAACCTGCCGGTGACCCAGATGTATCTGGGCCTCCATATCGGCGAGGTCTTTTTCGGCAATGTGGGCAGCCCCGACCGGCTCGACTTCACAGTGGTGGGGCCGGCCGTCAACGAGGCGAGCCGGATCGCTGCCATGTGCCGTTCGGCCGATCAGCCGCTGCTCCTCTCCACCGCCTTCGCCAAGGCTCTGGGCGGAGCCGGCCCGCGGCTCGCCTCCGTCGGACGCTACGCGCTGCGCGGCGTGCGTCACGCCCAGGAGCTCTTCACCCTCGACCACGAATGACGGAGACCCGGCGCCTTCTCATCGTCGCCCACAGCCCCTCGGAGAACACGCGCCGGCTCAGCGAAGCGGTGCTGCGGGGCGCGCGCGCGCCCGAGATCGCCGGCGTCGAAACGCTGCTGCGTCCGCCGCTGGAGGCGGTGCCGGAGGATGTGCTGGCCGCCCAGGCGATCATCCTCGGGACCACCGAGAACCTCGGCTATATGAGCGGGGCCCTCAAGGACTTTTTCGACCGCATCTACTATCCCTGCCTGGAGAGAACGCAGGGCCTTCCCTACATGCTCTACATCCGCGCGGGGATGGACGGCACCGGCACCAGCCGCGCGGTCGAGCTCATCACGACGGGACTGCGCTGGCGCGCAGTCCAGCCCCACCTCATCTGCCGCGGCGCATTCCGCGAGGAGTTCGTCGGCCAATGCGAGGAACTCGGCACCCTCATGGCCGCCTGGCTTGAAGCGGGGATATTCTAGCCCGAGTGACCCCGCAGTCTTCTTCCCCCTCGCCCCGCGACAGGGGGGAGAGGGGAATAAAGAGGACGGTGGCGCTCTTTCCCTACAGCGTCCCGGCGAGGGTGCCGGTGCTCTCGCCGCCATCGAGGGTGAAAACCTGGCCGGTGGCATAGGCGGCCTCGTCGGAGGCGAGATAGGCGAAGAGGCCGGCGAGCTCCGCCGGCCGGGCATGGCGGCCCATCGGAATGGCATCGTTCACCCGCTGCAGCATGGCGGGGCTGTATTCTGCCTCCTGCATCGGGGTCAGGGTGTAGCCGGGATTGACGGCGTTGACCCGCACCTTCGGCGCCAGCTCGAGCGCCATGGAGCGCATGAGGGCGATGACCGCACCCTTGCTGGCGTTGTAATCGGCATAGTGTCGATAGCCGACCACGCCGCTGGTGGAGGCGGTGAAGAGGATGACCCCGCCCTGGTGACCCAGCATGTGCCGCGCCGCCAGCTGGCTGACATGGAAGCTCCCGAAGAGATTGACCTTGAGGACGCGCTCGAATTCGGCGCGCTCGATATCGACGAAATCATGTCGGATGGAGATCCCTGCATTGCAGATGAGCACATCGAGCCCGCCGAGGCCCGTGAGCGATCGCGCGAAAGCCGGCTCGACGGCCGCGGGGTCGGCGACATCGACGGCCAGGGCCGAGGTGAGTCCCGGGAGCCGCCCGGCGATGGCCTCGGAGCGCGCCTCGTTCAGGCTCCAGACCGCGACCCTGGCGCCGTTGGCAAGAAAGCGCTCGGCGATGGCGGCGCCGATGCCCGTCGAGCCCCCGGTCACGATCACGCGCTTGCCTTCGAGATCCGCCATCGATCTTCCCCCTCGCTTCCCCGGTTCACTCCGATTCGTCAGATGACATAGCCGCGCGGCAAAGGATCGAAGGAATCGAGCCTCAGCTTGCCGCCAGCGCCTTCCAGCGTGGCAGTGATCGCGGGCTTCTCGCCCTCGGCGATCGCGATATCCAGCTCCAGCAGCCGGAAGAGATCCGTGAGGGCTGCCGCGCGGGGTGAGATGAGCTCCAGGCGCGCGAGCCACCCGCCGCGGGGAGCGGTCGAAGCAGGGTGCGCGCCATCGCCCCAGTCGATGAAGAAAGGGACCAGCGCCCCGAAGCCGTGATCGCGGATTCCCAGCAGCTTCCAACCGAGCCATGTGCCGTCGGGCTTGGCGCGGCCGCCGCTCACCACATCGCTGGCGATGAGCCCGGCCGTCCGCGCGCGGGCCGCGAGCCTCGCCAGATCGACCCCGCCGGCGGCCCAATGATAGAGCCCCTGGCCCTGAAGCCCGGCGATCTCCGGGTCGAGCGCGCTCGCCGGCTCGGCCGGGTCGCGGGCCAGGATCTCGAGATATGTCGCCGGACCCAGCGAGAGCAGGCTGTTGCAAGTCCCCTCTCCCGGATGCACCCCGCCATAGGCTGGCGCCTTGTCCAGCCTCGCCAGGCGCCGCCGCCCTTCGGCGAGATCGCCGGCATGCCAGACGAGATGATCGACCCTCATGCGGCCCGTTTGTGATCCGCCTCGGCGTGATCCGCCAGTACATTGGCCACCACGGCGGTCACGCGCTTGGCCGTAGGGATATGGAGAAATTCGTTGGGGCCATGGGCATTGGAATGGGGCCCCAGCACGCCGGTGACGACGAATTGCGCCGCCGGGAATTTCTCTCCCAGCATGGCCATGAAGGGGATGCTGCCGCCTTCACCCATATAGGCGGCCGGCCGGCCGAAGGCGGCCGCCGAGGCGGCGGCCAGAGACCGCTCGAGCCAGGGTGCCAGAGCCGGGGCATTCCAGCCTGTGGCGGCGCGGCCGCCTTCGAACTCGACCTCAGCGCCATAAGGGGGATTGCTGACCAGCAGGTTCTTCACCGCCGCCTCCGCCGTCTCGGCATCCACCGTCGGCGGCAGGCGAAGGCTGAGGCGGGCACGGGTATAGGGCCGGAGCACATTGCCGGCATTCTCCGGCGTCGGCAGCCCTTCCATGCCGATGGTGGCGAGCTGGGGCCGCCAGGTGCGGTTCAGCACCAGCTCCACCAGATCGCCGGTGACGGGCTTCATGCCGGAGACGAAGGGGAACTTGGCATAGACCTGATCGCCGAGAGCCGCCGCGGCGACGCGGGCCTGGGCGATACGCTCGGGCGGCACCTGGACATAGAGGTCCTGGAGTCGGATGGCGCCTGTTGCCTCGTCCTCGAGCCGGGAGACGAGCTGGCGCAGGATGCGGGAACTGGAAGGGACAACGCCCGAGGCATCGCCGGAATGCACGCCCTCCGTCAGCACCCGCACGGTCAGCGTCCCTGCGACCATGCCGCGCAGCGAGGTGGTGAGCCAGAGCTGGTCATAATTGCCGCAACCGGAATCGAGGCAGACCACGAGGGAGGGATTGCCGATGCGGGGCGCCAGATGCTCCACATAGAAGGGCAGGTCGTAGCTGCCGGATTCCTCGCAGGCCTCGATCAACACGACGCAGCGCGCATGCGCGATGCCCTGCTCGGCCAGTCCCAGAATCGCCGAGAGGGCGGCGAAGAGGGCATAGCCGTCATCGGCCCCGCCTCGTCCGTAGAGTTTGTCCTCCGTCAGAACCGGGGTCCAGGGCCCATGGCCTTCGGCCCAGCCGGTCATCTCCGGCTGCTTGTCGAGATGGCCGTAGAGCAGCACCGGCTCCCGCCCCGCCGCCGCACCCCGCCCCGGGATCTCGATCAGGATCAGGGGCGTGCGGCCCGCCAGGCGGACGACCTCGAGCGTTGCGCCCGGCAGATGGGGCAGCTTCGCGCGGGCCCAGTCGGCGAACAGGGTGACAGCCTTCTCCATATGGCCGTGGGCGGCCCAATCGGCATCGAAGGCCGGCGATTTGTTGGGAATCCGGATATAGTCGACGAGCCGCGGCACCACTTCCTCGCGCCAGCAGCCGTCGATGAACTGCGTCAACCTGCCATGATCCATCACGAATCCCTCCCTGCCTCGTCCCCGGTTTCCTCGCGCTCGAAGAGAACCACCGGGTGATCCTTATAGGTCGTGCGATGGAATTCGCGATAGCCGCATTTCTCCGCGACTCTGAGCGAACCCCGATTCTCCGGATCGATCAGGCAGACCGTTCTGATCCGGTTGAAATGGCGGTCGGCCCAGCCGAGCACCGCCCGTACGGCTTCCGTCGCTACCCCGGAACCCTGGGCCGCGGGTGCAAGGACCCAGCCGATCTCCGGCTCGCCGTCGAAGCCGGGCCCGATGCCACGCTTGAAATCGGCGAGGCCCGCCTCACCTAGAAAGCCGCCCGAGGCGCGATCCTCGATGACCCAATAGCCATAGCCGAGGAGCGACCAATGCCCGGCGTAGCGCAAGATTTTCGTCCAGACCTCGTCCCAGGCGAAAGGCCTGCCGCCGATATGCCGCGTGATGCGCGGATCGCCCCACATGGCCGCGCAATCCGGGAGATCCGCAGGCCGATGGACGTGCAGTCGCAACCGCTCAGTTTCGATGATGGGAATGATCATGACAAGATTTGCGCATGACGGACAAGAATAGTTCGCTTACAAAATTGCAATACAGATCTCGCGAGACAGTTAACCTATTTTCCGTCTAATTCGGCAAACTTTGTCCGGAGCGGTCTCAAAGGATGTGGACATGGCTGCACTGACTGCCGGGTTGAAGGAAGAGATCGACCGGTTCTTGGTCCAGTACGACTCGCCGCGGGAGACGCAGGCGAGCCTGCTCGCCTCCATCCTGAAGCGCAATGCCGAGACCTGGTTCGGCAAGGAACACGGCTTCGCCAAGATTTACGACGCAGCAGAGTACCAGCGCCGGGTTCCGATCCGCCAATGGGCTGATATCGCCCCCTACATCGATGAGGTGGTCGAAGGCAAGCCGGGGGTGCTGACCAAGGAGGCGCCCTTCTACTATCACCACACCACGGGAACCGCGGGCAAACCCAAGATGATCCCGGTGACGCGGCGCTGCGAGGATCTCTCCAAGCTCACCCATCGTCTGTGGGTGCTGAAGGCGCTGCGCGACAACCCCGGCCTGCTGAAGAGCGGCGTCATGGCGGTGCTGAACACGGCGGTCGACGGCTATACCCGGCGGCGGGAGGCCTATGGCGCCGTCTCCGGCAATATCTACTTCCGGCTTCCGCAGATCATACGCAAGGCCTACTGCCATCCCTATGACGTCTTCGCGGTCGAGGAGATCGACTCCCGCCGCTATGCCCTGATGCGCTTTGCCCTGGACAAGGAATGCAGCTTCGCCTTCACCGGCAATCCCATGGGGCTCGTCACCGCCTTCGCCTTTGCCGACAGGCACAGCGAGATCCTGATCCGCGACATCCATGACGGCAAGCTGGCGGCGGAATTCCCGCTGCCCGATGCCCTCCACGCGACGGCGCTCAACCAGCTCCGCCCGAATCCGCGCCGTGCCCGGCTACTCGAAGCGGGGCGCCGGCGTACCGGCCGGCTCGGTCCCTCGGACTACTGGCCGGGCCTCAGCATGGTGGGTTGCTGGATCGGCGGTTCCATGGGGCATTTCGTGCCGCGCCTGCGCGAGTGGTGCGCGGCGGACATTCCCTTCCGCGATGTCGGCTATATGGCAAGCGAGGGCATATTCTCGATCCCGCAGGCGAACGAGACGCTGGACGGCCTGCCGGCCCTGCACGCGGTCTTCTTCGAGTTCGTGGCCGAGCACGACTTCGGCAAGCCGGATGCGCGCGCACTGCTAGCCCATGAGCTGGAGCCCGGCCAGAACTATCATGTGGTCGTCACCACCACCGGCGGCCTCTACCGCTATGCCATGAACGACGTCATTCGCGTCGGCGGCCGGCAGCAGGCCACGCCCCTGATCCGCTTCCTCTACAAAGGCGGCCAGGTGCAGAACCTGCAGGGCGAGATGATGACGGTCGAGCATGTCGCGGCCGCCATGAAGGCTCTCGATGAGGAGAACTCTTTCAGGTTGCGCCATTTCCAGCTGGTGGGCGAACTCGAGCGGCGGGGCTACGCGCTCCATATCGAGCCTGCGCAGACGCTCGCTCCGGGCGAGCTGCACCAGCTGCTCGCGAGTTTCGACCGGGCGCTGATCGCGGCGAACGAGATCTACGGATATCTGCGCGCCGACCGGCTGCTGGTCCCGCCGCGCCTTTCCGTCATGCAGAAGGGCTGGTTCGACCGGATCGTTGCCGACCACATGGCCCGCAGCGGACGCGACTCGCAGTTCAAGCCCGCCCTGCTGGTAAGCAGGCCCGAGCATCCGGAAATGGTCGAGTATTCCCTGGATTGGCCGGCGGAGGATGCCGCGGAATGGCGCTCGGTCGGGACCTAGCCGCCGCGGGATAAGTCCGCCATCGCCCTGTCCGCGGCCACCAGGGTCGCATCGATCTCCGCATCGCCGTGGACCATCGACATGAACCAGATCCCGCGCGCGGTGACCCTCACTCCATGGCGCGGGAGCGCGCCGGCAAAGGCCGTCATCCGGCTTGCATCCGCGGCAGCAGCGGAGCGGAAGTCCACGACCTCGCTCGCTTCGGTGAAGAGCGTGCAGAATATGGCGCCGAACCCCTGCACCAGGAGGGCTTCGCCATGGCGTCTGGCGCAATCCCTGAGCCCCTGCATGAGCCTCTCGCCGCGGGCCTCCATGCGGGCATAGGCCTCGGGATCGGAAGCGAGGGTTTCCAGCGTCGCCAGAGCCGCCGTCACCGAGGTGATGTTGCCGTTATAGGTGCCGGAGTGCACGACCTGGCCCTTCGGATCCACCAGCTCCATGACGTCGCGCCGGCCGGCGACGACGCTGAGCGGAAAGCCGTTCGCGACGGCCTTGGCGAAGACCGAGAGGTCGGGCGTCACCCCGAATCGGGACTGGGCCCCGCCCAAAGCGAGGCGAAAGCCGGTGATGACCTCGTCGAAGATCAGCACGATGCCAAACCGGCTGCAGAGGGCTCGCATCGCCTGCAGATAGCCCGGCTTCGGCGCGATCACCCCGCAATTGCACATGGCCGGTTCGGTCAAGACGGCAGCGATCTCGCCGGCGTGGCGCTCCAGCGCCCGCGCCAGCGCGTCGGGGTCGTTCCATGGAAGGACGACCACCTCCTCCTTGACGCGCTCGGGCTGACCTCGGCTCATCAGAACGGCCACGGGTGCCGCGCGCGGGCCGGCCTCGTTGAGGCCCGGCTTGCTGCTGATGAGGGTGTTGTCGAGCCAGCCGTGATACTGGCCTTCGAACTTCACATATTTCAGGCGGCCGGTATGGCCGCGCGCGAGACGGAGCGCGGCATGGACCGCCTCGGAGCCACTGACCGAGAAACGCACGCGCTCCGCGCTCGGGACCAGCTGGCGGATCCGCTCGGCAAGCCGGATTTCACCCAGATGCTGGCCGGCGATCGACTGCCCCTCGGCGAGCGAGGCGGCAACGGGTCCGATGACCGACGGTGCCGCATGTCCGAGCAAGGCGGGGCCGTTTCCCAGCACATAGTCGATCAGGACATTGCCGTCGACGTCATGAAGCCGGGGGCCCTCGCCTCGAACGAAGAACAAGGGCGTCGGCGCCTCGCCATAGCGGGCATTGCTGGTCACCCCGCCCGCCACGCTTCCCCTGGCCCGCTCCAGCAGGGCTGCAGATTTTTCGAAAGACGGCATCGCCTGCCCCTCCGGCTGGGTCGCCCTCAGGCGACAGTGTGCTGCTCGAGTCTGATCCCGTTCAGCACCAGATCCAGGATGCGGTCCACGGCCGCATCATCCATCGATGCGTGGGCCAGGAGCAGGCGCATGTAGAAGAAGCCATAGAGAGCATCACAGACGCTCTCGACATCGAGGCCCCGACGGAACTCACCCCGGGCGATGCCGCGCTCCAGCAGCGCACGGGCCGCCTGGCGCCGGGGAGCGACATAGCTGCGGATGAAGGCCTCGCGGGTCGCCGGGTCTTTCTGGGCCTCGGCGACGATGCCGGTCAGCAGCCGGCCGGCCCGCCCGCGCAGCGACTTGGCGAAGAGGTGGAGGTGAGCTCTGAGGTCGGCGCGCGCCGAGTCGGTTTCGGGGAAGGGGCTCTGCTGCTCGGCGACGCGCAAGAAGCTCTCCATGGCCAGGAAACCCTTATTGGGCCACCAGCGATAGATCGTGGTCTTGGCGGCGCCGGAGCGCTCGGCCACGGCCTCGATGGTGAAGGCCGCAAGGCCGCCCGATTCCAGAAGCTCATAGGCGGCTCGCAGGATGGCGCCCCGCGTTTCCTGGCAGCGCGGCCGCCCGGGTGATTTCGCCTCAGCCATGGCCGACATGGCCCTTCCTCCTTCAAAAGCTCATCCAAGATAACCAGCCTTGCACCCCGTGCAACCCGGAGGGCTTGAACCGGTTCGCCAATAGATTAGATACGCATCGTAGCGTTTTTAATCAAGGAGCGCCCCATGCGCGGCAAGAAAACCCGGATCCTGATTGGACTTGCGGGCTTGGCCCTAGCCGCCGCGATCGGCTGGTGGGGAACCGATTACTGGCGCCATGGGCGGTTCCTCCAATCGACCGACGACGCCTATCTGAAGGCCGATTACACCATCATCGCCCCTAAGGTCCCCGGCTACATCGCCGAGGTCCTGGTCCAGGACAACCAGCCGGTCAAGGCCGGGCAGGTGCTGGCCCGGATCGATGCGCGCGACTATGCAGCGGCGCTGGCACAGGCAAAGGCCGATGTGGACGCCGCCGCGGGCGATATTCGCAGCATGGAGGCGCAGATCGCCGCGCAGTCCGCCCTGGTCGAGCAGGCCAAGGCCGCGATCGTGGCGGACCAAGCCGCCGCCGGCTTCGCCCAGCAGGAGAACAAGCGCTACCAGAATCTGCTGCATACGGGCTACGGAACGTCCCAGCAGGCCGAGCAGGCCGCGGCGGGCCTGAAGGAGCAGACGGCCAACACCGCCCGCGACCAGGCGGCCCTCGTCAGCGCCCAGCGCCAGATCGACGTGCTGCAGAGCCAGCACGCGACCGCCGAGGCCAGGCTCGAGCGGATGAGCGCGGTCCTCGACCAGGCCCAGCTCAATCTCGGTTACACCACGATCACCGCGCCCATCGACGGCACGATCGGCTCGCGCATGCTGCGGGTCGGACAGTACGTCCAGGCGGGCACGGAGCTGATGGCGGTGGTGCCGCTGCAATCCGTCTATGTGGTGGCGAACTACAAGGAGACGCAGCTGACCCGCGTCGTCAGCGGCCAGCAGGTCGAGGTCCAGGTCGACAGCTTCCCCGGCGTCGTGCTGCATGGCCATGTCGACAGCATCGCGCCTGCCAGCGGCCAGGAATTCGCGCTCCTGCCGCCCGACAACGCCACGGGCAATTTCACCAAGATCGTGCAGCGCGTGCCGGTGAAGATCGCACTCGATCCCCGCAGCGCGCTGCTCGGCCGGCTCCGGCCCGGCATGTCCGTCGAGGCCAGCATCGATACCCGCGCCGAAGGCAGGGCGGTGGCTGCGACGAACCTCGTCGGCGATGCGGAGGCCGCCTCGCAATGACCGCCGCGACCGCCACACTCGCGCGGCCCGCCGCCCCCGATCTGGGCAAGGCGGCAACCGCCCGCGCCGCACCGGTCGATGGCAAGGCCTGGATGGCGGTGCTGGGCTCGACCCTCGGCGCCTTCATGGCCGTGCTGAACATCCAGATCACCAACGCCTCGCTGCCCGACATCCAGGGCGCCATCGGCGCCGGCATCGACGATGGCGGCTGGATCTCCACCGCCTATCTCGTGGCCGAGATCATCGTCATTCCGATGACGGGCTTTCTCTCGCGGGTCTTTTCGGTGCGCCGCTATCTCGTCGTGAACACGGCGCTGTTCCTGATCTTCTCCATGGCCTGCGCCTTCGCCACCGATCTCAACCAGATGATCATCCTGCGGGCGTGCCAGGGCTTCGCCGGAGGCGTGCTGATCCCGATGGCCTTCACCATCATCATCACCCGCCTGCCGCGCGCCCGGCAGCCCTTGGGCCTGGCCATGTTCGCGCTCTCCGCAACCTTCGCGCCAGCCATCGGCCCCACCATCGGCGGCTATCTCACCGACAACTACGGCTGGCAGTTCATTTTCTACGTCAACCTGGTGCCGGGCCTCGTCATGCTGGCGATGCTCTGGTATTCGCTGGAGCCGGCACCTCTCGATCTCAGCCGGCTCGCGCGCGGCGACTGGGGCGGCATCGCGACCATGGCTGTCGGCCTGGGGGCGCTGCAGACGGCGCTGGAGGAAGGCAACAAGGACGACTGGTTCGGTTCGCCCTTCATCCTGCGCCTGGCGGTCATCGCCGGCGTCGCTTTGACCCTGTTCCTCGTCATCGAGCTCACGGTCAAGGAGCCGCTGCTGAATCTCCGCCTCTTCGCCCGACGCAATTTCGCACTCGCCAGCGTCAGCAATGTGCTCCTGGGCCTGGCGCTCTACGGCTCGGTCTATCTGCTGCCGCTCTATCTCTCGCAAATGCAGGGCTATGACGCCCAGCAGATCGGCGAGGTTCTCGCCTGGACCGGTCTGCCGCAGCTTCTGCTGATCCCGCTCGTGCCGCGCCTGATGCGGCGCTTCGACATGCGGCTGCTCATCGTCTTCGGCCTCCTGCTGTTCGCCGCGAGCAATTTCCTCAACATCTGGCTGAACCCCTCGATCTCCGGCGATCAGCTCCTGCTGCCCAATCTGGTGCGCGCCCTCGGCCAGGCCTTGGTGATGACGCCGCTCTCGGCGATGGCCAGCGCCGGCATCGAGAAGGAGAATGCCGGCTCCGCTTCCGCCCTCTTCAACATGATGCGCAACCTCGGCGGGGCAATCGGGATCGCGCTGCTCGAGACCTTCCTCACCCAGCGCGAGCAGTATCATTCAACGGTCAATTCGGAGGCCGTCAGCCTGCTGGAGCCCGCGACCCAGGCGCGGCTCGCAGGGCTCAAGCAATATTTCCTGGCCCATGGCGTGGCCGACCCGGCCACCGCCGCCCATCAGGCCATCATCGCCGTGGGCCGCATGCTGCGCGCCCAGTCCTTTTTCCAGGCCTATGGCGACAGCTTCTTCCTGATGGGAGCCGCCCTTCTCTTCGCCGCCCTGGCCGCAATCCTTCTGGCCCGACCCGCCGGTCCCGCCAGCGGTGCCGGTGCACCCCCAATGAGGCCCATCCAAGGAGAGACCGACATGACCTATCTCAAGAAAACCCTCCCCGCGCTGACCCTGCTTGCAGCGCTTGCCGCCGCGGTTCCGGCCATCGCGGGCGACGACAGGGACCTCCGCGACCAGGCCCTTGCCCAGATCGACGAGGCCGGCAGCTCGGCCGGGCTGGCGCGGGCCTGCGGGGTCGACCCGACGCCGATCACCGCGGCCGTGAAGCAGCTTCTGAAGCGCGTTTCCCTCGACACCCCGTCGCGGGCGGATGCGCTGGCCCGCTATCGCGCGAACGAGGCGCATATGACCCGGGATGCTCTCGCCACGCCCGGCGCCCCGCCTTGTGCCGAGTTGAGCACCCTCCTGCGTGATGCGGTCCGGGATCTGAACGCCATCGCCGTGCCGGAAGTGACGGCGCGTTCGGAGATCCCGGCCTCCCCGGCCGGCAGATAAGGACAGCCCGGTGACCGCGGCGATTGCCGCCGTCACCGGGCCTGCTTAAGCTCCACCCCTCCTCGGCCCCTTCCTTTGGAGCAGCTCCATGGAATACGTCCGTCTCGGCACGACCGGTCTCAAGGTTTCCCGCCTCTGTCTCGGCTGCATGAGCTACGGCTCACCCAATTGGCGCCCCTGGGTGCTGGATGAGGCGGCGGCGCGGCCCTTCATCCGCGAGGCGCTCGACGGCGGCATCAATTTCTTCGATACGGCGGACGTCTATTCCCTGGGCGCCAGCGAGACAGTGCTGGGCAACATCTTCAAGGCTTTCGGCACCAAACGCAGCGATATCGTCATCGCGACCAAGGTGAACAGCAAGATGGGCGAAGGGCCGAACGAGAAGGGCCTGTCGCGCAAGCACATCATGGATTCGATCGACGCCTCGCTCCAGCGCCTCGGCACCGACTATGTCGATCTCTACCAGATCCATCGCTGGGACGACGAGACCCCAATCGAGGAAACCCTGGAGGCCCTCACTGATCTCGTGCGCGCGGGCAAGGTGCGCTATATCGGCGCCTCCAGCATGTATGCCTGGCAGTTCAGCCGGGCCCTCCATCTCGCCGAGCGCCGCGGCTGGAGCCGCTTCGTCTCCATGCAGAACCACTACAACCTGGTCTACCGCGAGGAAGAGCGCGAGATGAACCCGCTCTGCCGCGCCGAGGGTATCGGCCTCATCCCCTGGAGCCCGCTTGCCCGCGGCTTTCTCGCCGGGAACCGGAAGGCGGAGGGCAAGACGGGCGAGACCATGCGGGCCAAGAGCGACGAGTTCGCCCAGAGCCTCTATTTCCAGCCCGAGGACTTCGCCGTCGCCGAGCGGGTGAAGCAGGTGGCGGCCAAGCGCGGAGTCAAGCCGATCCAGGTGGCTCTCGCCTGGGTTGGCACCCGTCCCGGTGTCACCGCCCCGATCATCGGCGCGACCAAGCCGGGCCATCTGGCCGACGCCTTCGGCGCCCTCAAGATCACGCTCGAGGCGGAGGAAGTGAAGACTCTGGAGGAACCCTACCGCCCGCACAAGGTGCTGGGCCACAGCTGACGGAGCGAGCCCGCCAGGGCTCGTTCCGTCACCAGGGCAACCAGCAGGCTCTTGCAGGCCTGGATCCGGGCTTTCGCCGGGATGACGAGGCGATATCTCTACAGCGCGCTGGCGACCTTGAGCCCCTCGAGCACGGCCTCCTCGGCGGTGCGGGGGGCAACGCAGTCGCCGATGCGGTGAAGCTCGCCCGGCCAGCCGACAAGCGCCTCGGCCAGGGCCGTCTCCTGCTCGTGGCCGAGCGCCAGCACGACCGTGTCCACACCCTCGCAGATGATCGGCTCGCCGCTGGACATGTGCTGGAGATAGACCGTATCGCCATCGGCCCCATAGAGCCGGGCATAGGGGATGACCTCGACCCCGAGCTTGTGGAGCGTGCCATTCCACTGATCGCGGACATATTGCTGGATGCGCTGGCCGGGGACATAGCCGTTGACCGCCAGGCGCACCCGGCAGCCCGCCCGGGCGAGCATTTCGGCGACCCCCATCCCGATCCAGTCGCACCGCCAATCGGCCACCAAGGCCGAGGCGCCGACATTGACCTCGCCCCGGAGCAGCTGCCAGACATCGACCATATGGGCGGCTTCCGCCCCCTCGATGGCCGGCCGGCGGGGCCGGGCCCCGGTGGCGAGGACCACCGCATCGGGCTCGAGCTCCGCCAGGAGGACAGGGTCGACGGCCTTGCCCTTCACCACATTGACCCCGGCCAACTCCATCTCGCGGGTGAGGTTGGTGACGATGCCGCCGAACTCGGCCCGGCCGGGGAGCTGCTGGGCCAGAAGAGCCTGGCCGCCGAGGCGCGCCGTCGCCTCGTAGAGTGTCACGTCATGGCCCCGGGCGGCGGCGACTGCCGCCGCCTTCATGCCCCCGGGTCCGCCGCCGGCCACCACTACCCGCTTGCGGCGGGCCGCCGGCTTCAGCGCGCCATATTCGAGCTCGCGCCCGGTCTCGGGATGCTGGATGCAGGAGATGGCATAGCCCAGGTGGAAATGCCCGATGCAGGCCTGGTTGCAGGCGATGCAGGCGCGGATGTCGTCGAGGCGCCCGGCGGCGGTCTTTGCCGGCATCTCGGGGTCGCAGATCATCGCCCGGGTCATGCCGCAGAGATCGGCCTGGCCCGAGGCCAGGACCTGCTCGGCGATCTGGGGCTGGTTGATGCGGCCCGCGACGAAGACGGGCTTGTCCACCACCTGGCGGACGGCGGCAGCGAAAGGCGCCACATAACCGGTCTCGATGGCCATGGGGGGCACGATATGTATGGCGCCGGCGATCGAGGCGGAGCTGCCCGCGATGACGTTGTAGTAGTCGAGCGCCCCGTCACCGGCCAGTGCCCGGCAGGCCTCCAGCACCTCCGGCTCCGTCAGCCCGTCATGGTCGAGCTCGGATCCCGAGATGCGCATGCCCACGACCCGCTCCGGCCCGACCGCGGCCCGGCAGGCGGCGATGACCTCCCGCAAGAAGCGCAGGCGATTGTCGAAGCTCCCGCCATACTCGTCCTCGCGCCGGTTTATGCGGGGGTTGAGGAACTGGGCCGGCAGATAGCCATGGCTGGCAACGATCTCCACCCCGTCGATGCCCGCCCGCGCCATCCGCACCGCGCCGGCGCCATAGCCCTCGACGATCTCGCGGGTGAGCGCCAAGGTCAGCGCCGCCGGCATGACGTGGAAGCGCTCATTGGGCACGACCGAGGGGGCATAGGCGACCGGCAGGCTGCCATCCTGGGATTCCATGATCTCCCGGCCCGGATGGAACAACTGGGCGAAGACCCCACAGCCATGGGCGTGAACCGCCTCGGCGACCGCCCGATAGCCCGGAATGCTCTCGTCCGAGATGGCCATCAGCAGGTGGGAGGTATAGCGGGCGCTCTCATGCACGCCCGAGACCTGGAGGATCACGAGCCCGGCCCCGCCCGCCGCCCGGGCCCGGTGGTAGGCCACCAGCCGGTCGTTGATCAGGCCGCCGGCCGCCAGGTTGGTGTCATGGCCGGTGGAGAAGATACGGTTCTTGAGGGTGACGCCGCGAAGGGTAAGGGGAGAAAAAAGCTTGGGAAACCGCGAATCCATGTGAACCAGTCCGGGGGTGGAGCGTAGGTAGCCTGAGGCGCCGGATAATAGAGATCGGCAGCTTCCGGGGCCAGACGGCTTCCGAGCGCTTCCCGGGGCCCGGAGATTAATGGACAGTAAAGCAATACCCGCGAGAATGCTGCGCGGCGCTTTACAGCCATATGTCCAGGGTCCTAAATTTCGCAGGCTAGAGGGAAGAGCAGTGTGTGAGCTACTTCCCTTCTTCATGGCGAGTGCAAGCCCGGCTGCCGGGGGACGATTACCAGTTGGGTGAACGAGCTGGCCTGCGAGTGTCCAAAGGGTCCGAGATCGTAGGGATGGGTCTGCGATGCCGCTGATCGCCGTCATCGACGACCGTGTGACCAATCGCAGCATCTTGACGAAGCTTGCGACCTCCCTCGGCGAGGACGTCACCGTACGCGCCTTCAGCGATCCCAGGGCGGCGCTGGAATGGGCCGCAGATCATTGCCCCGATCTCGTCATCACCGACTACAAGATGCCGAAGCTGGATGGCGCGGAATTCGTGCGCCACTTCCGCAAGCTGCCGCTCTGCTTCGACGTGCCCATTGTCGTCGTCACCGTCTATGAGGACCGCGACTTCCGCTATCGCGCGCTGGAGGCCGGCGCCACTGACTTTCTCCTGAGCCCCGTCGATCATCACGAGTTCCGCACCCGCGTGCGCAATCTGCTGACGCTGCGCCGGCAGCAGGAGATCATCCGCAAGCGCGCCCTCACCCTCGAGGAAAAGCTCGTCCTCACCAACCGGCTCCGGGTCGAGGAGGTGCAAGAAAGCCGCGAGCGCCTGAGCCACGTCATCGACACCGTGCCGGCCATGATCTGCGCCACCGATGCGGAGGGGCGTTGCATCTTCGTCAATGACTACCAATGCGACTTCTTCCGCATCGACCCGCAGGGCGCAGCCGGCCGGCCGATCGCCGACCTGTTTGGCGAGGACTATGCCCATCGCCACCGCGAGCTCGATGCCCGCGTCTTCGCCACGGGGCGGATGCAGCACGACATCGAGGAGATCATCGCCGACCACGAGGGCAAGCCGCGCGTGTTCCTGACCACCAAGGCGCCGCTCAGAAAGGGCGGCGAGGTGGTCAATGTCGTCAGCGTCTCGCTGGACATTTCCCAGCGCAAGCAAGCCGTGAATGCGCTTGCGCGGGCCAAAGACGATGCGGAAGCCGCCAACCGCAGCAAGAGCGAGTTCCTCGCCAGCACTGGCCACGAGCTGCGCACGCCCCTCAACGCCATCATCGGCTTCGCCGATGTCATGAAGCTCGAGCTGCTGGGCCCCATCGGCAATCCCCGCTATCACGACTATGCCGCCGACATCCTGGCGAGCGCCCAGCATCTGCTGCAGATTATCGACGACCTCCTGGACCTCTCCTCCATAGAGGCTGGCCGCCTGAAGCTGGAGGAGGCGGTCATCAGTGTGCCCAAGATGCTGAAGGATGTGCTGCGGCTCGTGCGCAGCCGCGCCGAAGACGGCCAGCTCCGCCTGCTCCTCTCTCCGGCGGAAAATCTGCCGCTGCTCAAGGGCGATGAGCGCAAGCTGAAGCAGATCCTGCTCAACCTCGTCTCCAACAGCATCAAGTTCACCGCGCCCGAGGGCAGCATCTCGGTGGTCGCCGCCCGTACCGATGCGGGCGGCCTTCGCCTCAGCGTCTCCGACACCGGCGTCGGCATGGCGGAACAGGAGATTGCCGCGGTCAAGGCCCGGACGGGGCGCAGCGGCAAGCAGGCCAAGCCGCCACAGCCCGGCAGTCACGGCCTCCGCTTGGCCCTCGAGTTGACCCAGCTCCATGGGGGGACGCTCAACATCGCCAGCACCATCGGTGCGGGGACGACCGTCACCATCGACCTACCGGCGGAGCGCTGCGTCCAGCATGTCGATCATGCCTGAGGGGTGGCATCGTCAGATGCCCGGCACGCCTAACATCCCTGCCACGGAACCCGCCGTTCGCGGCTGGCGGCGGGACGTCGAGTTCCTGCGCCGCCGGCTGCATGGGCGGCCCGACAGCGAGCACGAACAGGCGATCGTGCGCATCGTCATCGTCGCCCTCGCCTCGGCTTATTTCCTCGTCCTCGACTGGCTCCACGCCTCCAGCGATCCCCATTTCGTCTGGGGCACCCTGCTGACGGCGGGGTATCTCGTCCTCTCGGCGGTCTATGTCGCGCTGATCATCGCCCGCCCCGGGATCTCTCCGCTCCGTCGCGTGACCGCGATGGTCACCGACATGGCCATGATCTCGGTGCTGATGTACTGGGGTCGGGGATCGGCGGCACTCCTCTACCCGATCTATCTGTGGGTCACCTTCGGCAACGGCTTCCGCTACGGCAACCGCTATCTCGCGCTTTCGGCCGGCCTCAGCGTGCTCGGCTTCCTCCCGCTCACCTTCGCGCCCTTCTGGCGCTCCCAGCCCTATCTGGCCTATGGCCTCCTCGCCGGACTCATCGTGCTGCCGGCCTATGTCTCCACGCTGATCCACAAGCTGACCGAGGCGAAGGCGCAGGCCGAGCAGGCGAACCGCGCGAAGAGCCGCTTCCTCGCCGTCATGAGCCACGAGCTGCGCACGCCGCTCAACGCGATCATCGGCATGAGCGACCTGCTCCAGGATACCCGGCTCGACGACGAGCAGCGCGACATGACTCGCACGGTCGCGAGCTCTGGCCGCGCGCTTCTCTCCCTCATCGACCAGATCCTCGACTTCTCCAAGATCGAGGCGGGCAAGATGGCGGTCGACATCGTCGACTTCGATCTGCATGCCGAGCTCGCCGATCTGGTCTCATTCCTCAGGCCCCAGGCCGAGCGCAAGGGGCTGCGCCTGCTCGTCCATGTCGACGCCGAAGCGCCCCATCTCCTGCGTGGCGGCCGACAGCATTTGCGCCAGATCGTGATCAATCTCGTCGCCAATGCGGTGAAGTTCACCGAGAAGGGGCATGTGGCGCTCCGGGTCGGGCTGATGCGGGTCGAGGACGAGGTGAGCCTGCTGCGCTTCGACATTGCCGATACCGGCGCCGGCATTGCCCCGGAAGCGCAGGCCTCGATCTTCCAGAGCTTCACCCAGGCCGACGGCGCCACCGACCGGCGTTTCGGCGGCACGGGGCTCGGGCTCGCCATTGTGCGCGAGCTGGCCCAGCTCATGGGTGGCGAGGTCGGCGTCGAGAGCCGACCGCAGCAGGGCAGCCGGTTCTGGGTTACCCTGCCCTTCGAAACCCGCGCCGCCACAACGGCTCCGGAGACTGGGGAGCCCTTCGAACTCGTCCTCCTCACCCGCGACGCGGCGCTCGCCCATGGCCTGCGCCCCCGCCTCGCGGCCGGCGGCTATTCGCTCGTCGCGGCCGCCGGGCTGGCGGACCTGCGCCGGGCACTGGCGACCCGCCGCGACGCCGGCCACCGCTACCATCCGGTGCTGCTCGACATCCGCGCCCTGCCCCAGGCGCTGACCGGATTCCTGGAAGAGCTGAAGCGCGTGCAGCCGGACGCCGATTTTGCCCCGGTCCTGCTGCGCGAGTTCGCCGCGCCGCCCGAGGAGACGGCGGAGCAGGAGCGGGAGTCCCTTCTGATTCTCGACCTACCCGTCGGGGAGGCCGCGCTCTCCGGCGCTGCCCACGCGCTGCGCAGCTTCGACACCGCGCGGCGCGATGCGCTCGCCGAGAAGGCCCGCCATTCGGCGATGACCCGTCAGCGGCGGCGGCTCTCGGTGCTGGTGGCCGAGGACAATCCGGTCAACCGCAAGGTGACCGCGCGCATCCTGGAGCGCGCCGGGCATCAGTACAGGCTGGTGGAGAACGGCGACCAGGCTCTCGACGCGCTGGAGACCAGCCGCTTCGATATCGTGCTCATGGACGTCAACATGCCGGGCGCCAGCGGCCTGGATGTGGCCAAGATCTATCGCGCGACCCATTTGGGAGAGGCACATCTGCCGATCGTGGCGCTGACCGCCGATGCGACGACGGAGACCCGCCGCCTCTGCGAAGAGGCGGGAATGGACGCCTACATCACGAAACCCGTCGAGGCGGCGAGGCTTCTGGAGGTGATCGACGAGCTCGCGTCCGCGGCGCCCGCGGAGCCGATGGCCGCGGTCGCAGAGATCGCCAGCCATCCGCGCTTCCAGCAGGCGGACAACGAGCCGGTGGTGGCGCCGCAATCCCTCGCCGATCTCGAGGCGATCGATCCGGGCGGCGCCTTCCTCGAGGAGGTCATCGACGTGTTCCTGGCGGAATCAGAGGTGACGCTCAACCATCTGCGCGGCGCGGTCGCCGACCGCAACCTACGCGAAATGCGCGACTACGCCCATGCGATGCGCAGCAGCGCGGCCCATGTGGGCGCGCGGCGGGTCCAGAAGATCTGCTCCTTCTTCTGCCATGCGCCGCGCCACGAGGTCGAGCAGCAGGCAGCGCACAAGGCCCGCCAACTCGACGAGGAGTTTGAGCATTTCAGGTCCGTAATTCGCCAGCACCTGCGCGAACGTCAAGCCGCCCGCGGTCCTAGCTAGTAGAGGCGGCCTCAAGCCGCCCCACCCATCCCCTCGCCCCCGGCCGGGGGGAGGGGTTGGTCGCAGCCCGCCCTATCGGATGGCGGCCTGGCTGGTGCTGGCCCAGCGGCGGTCCTGGGCGGCGGCGAGGCGCTCCATGATCCTGAGATCCGTCGGCCCGAGGGAGAGGGCGGCGTCCACCCATAGATCGACGATGCGGTCGAGCTCGGCCCGGGTGATCGGATTGATCACCTGACGCGCCGCATAGACCGCCCGCCGGGAGGCGAAGGAGCGCTCGTTCTT
>DATBBO010000611.1:0-2323 GCA_036270995.1 Dongiaceae bacterium
ACGCGCCCGCCCAGTTCGGCACCCGCCTCGGCCAGAGTGACGCGATATCCCCGCTGCCCGAGGGCGCGCGCGCATTCGAGCCCGGCCGGCCCGGCCCCCACCACCAGGATGGCGCTGTCACTGCGCTTGGGACGGATACGCTCCGGATGCCAGCCGCGGCGCCACTCCTCCCCCATGCTCGGGTTCTGGGTGCAGCGAATGGGCGACATGGTCATGTCGCCGCTGATGCATATGTTGCAGCCGATACATTCGCGGATGTCCTCAAGGCGGCCTTCCTCCACCTTCCTGGGCAGGAAGGGATCGGCGATGGAGGGCCGCGCCGCGCCGATGAGATCGAGAAGCCCTTTTCGGATCTGGCGCACCATGGCGTCGGGCGAGGTGAAGCGGCCCACCCCGACCACGGGCTTCGTGGTGAGCGCCTTGAGCCCGGCGATGAAAGGCTCCTGATTGCCTTCCTCGGCGAAACGAGAGGTCTGGGAATCATTGTCCCAGCCGCCGAGCACGAAATCCCAGAGGTCGGGAAGCTCGGCGAGAAGCCCGATCACCTCCGCCGCCTCCTCCTTATGTACCCCGGCGGGACCGATGAGCTCGTCGACGGTGAGGCGTACGGCGACGGCGCAGCTCTCCCCCACCGCCTCCTTCGTATCCTCGATGAGCTCGCGCAGCAGGCGCACGCGGTTCAGCAGGCTCCCGCCATATTCGTCGAGACGCGTGTTGTAGCGCCGCGACAGGAAGTGCTGCAGCGTGCCGAAGCCATGGGCGGCATAGACATAGACGATGTCGAAGCCGGCACGTCTGGCGCGCTCTGCCGCCTGGCGGTGCCAGCGGCGCAGATCGGCGATGTCCTCCTTGTCCATGGCGCGGGCCTGGACCGGATCGGCGGTGAAGGTGGCGATGGGCAGATGCGAGGGCCCCATGGGCACCTCGCGACTATAGAGGTTCGGCCCGTTCATGCCGTTATAGGCGAGTTCGATCCCGGCAAGAGCGCCATGGCGGTGGATCGCCTCGCTGATGCGCACGAGCCCGGGAATATCCTCGTCGTCCCAGAGGCGCAGCTCGATGAAAGGCGTGATCTCCGAGGTCGGATGGATCTCCACCTGCTCGGTGCAGACCACGCCCCAGCCGCCCTCGGCCTTGATCTCCCGCAGGGCAGCGAGGGCCGAGACGTCGCGATAGCCCATGCCGGTGCAATGGGGCACCTGGTAGAAGCGGTTGCGGGTGGTAAGCGGGCCAATCCTTACCGGCTCGAAGAGGATGTCGTAACGCGGATCGCGGGCCATAACGCGCCTTCGGTTCACACCAATATTCTAGAGCGTTGATTCCAGGGGCATATCATGTCCCGGTTTCGCGCGCGATAGCCGCTCTGATGCCGCTTCATGGGCGCTGCGGCTATCCCTCGGGCGCTCGCGTCCGCGTCGGCACAGGAGACGAGGGTCGACGCGATACCGATAGCTAGAAGGTGATAAGACTCAGCCCCCGGCGCAGAAGCTGCGGCGCTGATACTGGGAAAGGCTTTCCGGCTCGTGGCCCACGAGCTCGGCGAAGTCGTTCGAAACGCGGCCGAAGCGCCCTTCACCGATCGACTCACAGAGCGTCGAAAAGGCATGAGGCCATGGATCCTCCAGATGCGCCCAGGCCCAGGCGAGGTAGTCGCTCCTTGGGGAGACCGAATATCGCATTGGCCGACCCGCGACCTCGCTGAACGCAGCAACGACCTCATCCAGGGTCAGCGCTCGATGCCCGGTGACGGCATAGTTTCGGCCGCGCGTTCCAGGCCGAGTGGCGATGGCAACGATGGCGCTCGCGACATCCTCCCGCGAGATGGGCGCCACCGGTCCTTGGCCGGCAGGCAAGAGAACCTGTCCGGATTCGATAGCCGGCTTGAGCCAATGATCGAGGATGAAATCGGAATATAGGCCACATCGTACGATCGTCGACGGCACGCCGCTAGCCGCCAGTCGGCGCTCCGCATCCCGGTAGACAGGTGCATAGTAGAATGGCGATTCTGCATCGATATCGACGATGCTCATGAAGACGATGCGAGAGGGGCCGGCCGCGGCGGCCGCGGAGATCGCGTTTGCGTGATGACGCATGACCGCGCGCGCATCGCCGTCGCTCGATACGAGGATGATCTGATCGGCGCCGGTAAATGCCCGGCGCAGCGCCCGGCTGTCCTCATAGTCGGCGACGCGAATCGCGGTTCCAGACGGCAATCGCCGGCGGGCGGCCTCGGGGTCGCGAGCCATCGCGACGGTCTCGACGCCCAGCGATCGTAACCTGCGCAGGATCGCGCCGCCGACATATCCGCTAGCGCCAGTGACGA
>DATBBO010000612.1:0-4362 GCA_036270995.1 Dongiaceae bacterium
CCATGATTTCCTGGCGGCGCTGGAGGAATCCGGCTGCGTCGGGCGACGTACCGGCTGGCGCCCCTGCCCGCTTCTATTGGAGGGCCCCGACGGCGCGCTGCTCGGCGCCGTGCCGCTCTATCTGAAAAGCCATTCCTCCGGCGAATACATCTTCGATCACGGCTGGGCCGAGGCCTATGAACGGGCGGGCGGAAAATACTACCCCAAACTGCTCGCCGCCGTGCCCTTCACCCCGGTGCCGGGCCCGCGCCTCCTCATCCGCCCCGGGCCGGAAGCCGAGATCCATCGCCAGTATCTCGCGGAAGGGCTGGTCGCCGTGACACGCCAGCTCGGCGTCTCCTCAATCCATGTGAACTTCGCCGAGCCGACCGATGCGGCAGCCCTGGCGACGGCCGGGCTGATGCAGCGTGTGGGCACGCAGTACCACTGGCAGAACCGTGGCTATGACAGCTTCGATGCGTTTCTCGGCGCGCTGTCCTCGCGCAAGCGCAAGATGATCCGCAAGGAGCGCGAAGCCGCCCGACGCGATGGACTCCGCCTGAAGCGCCTCGTGGGCGACGATATCAAGCCCCAGCACTGGCACCAGTTCTACCGCTTCTACATCGATACCAGCGAGCGCAAATGGGGGCGGCCCTATCTGAACCGGCCCTTCTTCGAGGCAATCGGCCAGCGCATGGCGGACCGGATTCTGCTGGTCATGGCCGATCACGACGGCACCCCTGTGGCCGGCGCGCTCAACCTCTTCGGCCGTGAGGCCGTCTATGGCCGCAACTGGGGCTCTGACGGCGCCTTCCGCTTTCTGCATTTCGAGGCCTGCTACTACCAGGCCATCGACTTCGCCATCGAGATGCGCCTCGCCCGCGTCGAGGCCGGCGCCCAGGGCGAGCACAAGATCGCCCGCGGCTATCTGCCCGTGGAGACGCGCAGCCTCCACTTCATCGCCGATCCGGGCTTCGCCGCCGCGGTCGAGGATTTCGTGGAGCGCGAGGCCCGGGCCGTGGAGCAGGAACGCGCAGCGCTGGCCGAATACGCACCCTTCAAATGCGAAGGCCCGGCGCCGCGAGAGGAAAAGGAGTAATCCTCTCCATATCGTCATCCCCGCTTCCGCGGGAATGATGAATTGGTGGTGCTTTCTAGCGAACCCTAGGTTTCCACCAGCGCCGGAAGCTTCGGTTCCTCCGGCGGAGCCGGCGGCGAGGAATAGCTGAAGACCAGCTTGTCCTCGGCTACGTCGACCCGCACGATGCCGCCCTTTTCGAGGCGGCCGAAGAGGAGCTCCTCCGCCAGCGGCTTCTTGATGTGCTCCTGGATCACGCGAGCCAGCGGGCGCGCGCCATAGAGCGGATCATAGCCCGTGCGGGCGAGCCAGGCGCGGGCGGCGTCGCTGAGCTCGATGGTGACCTGGCGGTCGGCAAGCTGGGCTTCGAGCTGCATCACGAACTTGTCGACGACCTTGGCCACGATCTCCGGCGAGAGATTGGCGAAGGTGATGGTCGCATCCAGCCGATTGCGGAACTCGGGCGAGAACATGCGTTCGATGGCCTCCGTATCCTCGCCCGTCCTGCCTTCGCGGGCGAAGCCGATGGCGGGCTTGGCCATCTGCGAGGCGCCGGCATTGGTGGTCATGATCAGGATCACATTGCGGAAATCGACCGTCTTGCCGTTATGGTCGGTCAGCTTGCCGTGGTCCATCACCTGCAGCAGCACGTTGAAGAGGTCGGGATGGGCCTTCTCGATCTCGTCCAGCAGCAGCACCGCATGGGGATGCTGGTCGATGGCGTCGGTGAGCAGGCCGCCCTGGTCGAACCCGACATAGCCGGGGGGGGCGCCCAGGAGCCGCGAAACGCTGTGGCGCTCCATATACTCCGACATGTCGAAGCGGATGAGCTCGATGCCGAGGCTGCGGGCGAGCTGGCGCGCGACCTCCGTCTTGCCCACGCCCGTGGGTCCGGAGAAGAGGTAGGCGCCGATGGGCTTCTCGGGCTCGCGCAGGCCCGCGCGCGCGAGCTTGATCGCCGAGGAGAGCGCATCGATCGCCTTCTCCTGGCCGAAGACCATGGTCTTCAGGTCGCGCTCGAGATTCTGCAGCGCCAGGCGATCGTCGCGGCTGACGCTCTTGGGCGGGATGCGCGCGATCTTGGCCACCACCCCCTCGACATCCTTCACGGTGATCGTCTTGCGCCGCTTGCCCTCGGGCAGCAGCATCTGGGCCGCACCCACCTCGTCGATCACGTCGATCGCCTTGTCCGGCAGCTTGCGGTCGTTGATGTAGCGCTGCGCCAGCTCGACCGCGGCCCGGATCGCCTCGGCGGTGTAGCGCACATTGTGGTGCTTCTCGTAATAGGGCTTGAGGCCGCGCAGGATCTTGACCGAATCCTCGAGTGAGGGCTCGTTGACGTCGATCTTCTGGAAGCGGCGGACGAGGGCGCGGTCCTTCTCGAAGTAGTTCCGGTACTCCTTGTAGGTGGTCGAGCCGATGCAGCGGATTACGCCCCCCGCCAGCGCCGGCTTCAGCAGGTTGGAGGCGTCCATCGAGCCGCCGCTCGTCGCCCCGGCGCCGATCACCGTATGGATCTCGTCGATGAAGAGGATGGCGTTCGGCATCTTCTCGAGCTCGCTGATCACCGCCTTCAGCCGCTCTTCGAAATCGCCGCGATAGCGGGTGCCGGCGAGGAGGGCGCCCATGTCGAGGCTGTAGATGACGCAGCCCTTCAGCACCTCCGGCACGTCGCCGGTGACGATGCGCCGCGCAAGGCCTTCGGCAATGGCCGTCTTGCCGACGCCGGGCTCGCCGACATAGAGGGGATTGTTCTTGGTGCGCCGGCACAGGATCTGGATCGTGCGCTCGACCTCCGCCTCGCGGCCGATCAGCCGATCGATCTTGCCCTGGGAGGCCTTGCGGTTGAGGTCGACGCAATAGGAGTCCAGCGCCTCGCTGCCGGATTTCGCATTCTTCTCCGCCGCCTCGCCCTCCGTACCCTGCACGCGGCGGGTCTCGGAACGGCCATGGGCCTTGGCGATGCCATGGCTGATGTAGTTGACGGCGTCGAGGCGCGACATCTCCTGCTCCTGCAGGAAGAAGACGGCGTGGCTCTCGCGCTCGGAGAAGATCGCCACCAGGATATTGGCGCCCGTCACCTCCTCGCGGCCGGAGGACTGGACATGGATCGCCGCGCGCTGGAGCACGCGCTGGAAGCCGGCGGTGGGCTTTGCCTCACCGCCCCGGTTGGAGACCAGATTGCCGAGCTGGCTGTCGATGTAGTCGATCAGGTCGCGGCGGAGGCGCTCGACATCGACATTGCAGGCCCGCATGACGGCGATGGCGTCGGGATCCTCGGTGAGCGCCAGCAGCAGATGCTCGAGAGTGGCAAAATCATGCCGGCGTTCGTTGGCATAGGCCAGCGCCCGGTGCAGCGTCTTCTCGAGATTGGGCGACAGCATCGGGCTACTCCTTCTCCATCGTGCATTGCAGCGGGTGCTGGTGGCGCCGCGCGAAGTCGATGACCTGGGTCACCTTGGTCTCCGCCACCTCATAGGTGTAGACACCGCAGACCCCCACGCCGCGGCGGTGGACATGCAACATGATCTGCGTGGCTTCCTCGCGGCCCTTGCCGAAGAAGCGCTCGAGCACGTGGACGACGAACTCCATGGGCGTGTAGTCGTCATTCAGAAGAAGCACCTTGTACATCGAGGGCTTCTTGGTCTTCGGCTTGCTCTTGACGACGACACCGACCTGACGGTCGTCGTCATTACGCCTGTCATCGCCGCCTATCATGCTGCAACATCGTCAATCCGTCGGTAAATCAGCGGATTTCCAAGCCCATAATATTGGATCGTCAGCCCCCTCGCAAAGACCCAGGGCCACCGATGGACGAAAAAAATCCCGGCAGTGCCTTTCTGCCGGGCATTCGCGAAGCTCATGACAGCCGGCCCTGCGTGCATGATGTTCCCTCAACGGCGCGCCCACGAGGCCAGGGCCGCGGCGAATTGAGGCGCCAGCGGCGCCCAGGTTTCGTTCGCGACGCGGCTTGCCAGCTGCGCGAGGCCACCGGACTCGCGCACCGCGATCTCCACGGCACCGCTGACATAACGCCGCTGGACCTCCATTACATCCTCCGAATTGCGCGCATCGATGAGGGCCCGCGCGGCGCCGAGCCCGGCCGAGACAAACCGGCGCTGCATCCCGATCAAAGCCTGCCCGAAGGATTGGGTCCCATCGGCCAGAGCGACGCTGGAACGGGCGAGGGCATCAAGGTCCGCCGGGGCGAGCCAGGGCAAGAACGAAGCCGGCCCAGCCACCCACGATACCGGAGAGAAGTCTGGCGCTAGCACTGCGACTCGGGGCGTCCCGCGGCCCGAGTC
>DATBBO010000613.1:0-3058 GCA_036270995.1 Dongiaceae bacterium
CCGTCCTTGGCCAGCCGCTGGTCCTGCCGAAGCACGACCCCGTGCTCATCGTCTCGATCTATGACATCGCCCCAGGCGCCCGGCTGGCGCGCCATGAGCATCCCTTCTCCCGCTACGCCTATGTGCTGCAGGGGGATCTGACGGTGGAGTTCGATGGCGGCCTGCAGAAGCAGTATCACGCCGGCGATTTCATCGTGGAGGCGGTCGGCACCTGGCATTTCGGCATCAATACCGGGACCCAGCCGGTGCGACTGCTGGTCATCGACCTGGTCGAGGCCGGAAAGCCCGCCACGGTTCTCGCCAAATAGCCCACGGGACCCCGCCGTTCCGGCCTTGGAACAGCCGTGATCGGTCCCTAAGCTGGAGGGTCATCGGGGGCGAGGGGAATGACGCAAGCGCAGAGATGCGAGGTGGCGGCCTGGATCCTGACGGGGATCGGCCTGGTGGGTGTGCTGCAGTTGCACCTGCTGGCGGCACTCCTGGCGGGCCTGCTCGCCTTCGAGCTGGTGGAGATGGCGGCCGCGCGGCTGCGGCGGGATACGGGCATCCGCTATTCGGTCGGACGAATCACGGCCCTCGTCATCCTCTGGCTGATCATCGCCGCGCTGGTGCTGCTCGCGGTGCTCGGCCTGCTGGGGTTGCTCAACGACAGCTCGGAGAGCCTGCCGATGCTGATGCAGAAGATGGCCGATGTGGTCGATACCGCCCGCAGCCATCTGCCGGACTGGGCCCAGAGCTATCTGCCGGCGAATTCCCAGGAGCTGGAGGATGCCGCCTCGGGCTGGCTGCGCAGCCATGCCGGTGCGCTGCAGACAGCGGGCGAGCAGATCCTGCGCATGTTCATCCAGATCCTGGTGGGCATCGTGATCGGCGGCATGGTCGCGCTGGCGGACTACACGACCCCGCGGACGCTCGGTCCCCTGACCGCGGCGCTGGCGATCCGGGTGGCGCTCCTCGCCCATGCTTTCCGCCGCGTCGTCTTCGCCCAGGTCCGGATCTCCGCGCTCAACACCTTCCTGACCGCGATCTATCTGGTGGCGATCCTTCCCTCCCTCGGCATTCAATTGCCGTTGACCAAGACCATGATCACCGTCACCTTCGTCGCCGGCCTGCTGCCGGTGTTGGGCAATCTGATCTCGAACACCGTCATCGTCGTCGTCAGCCTCAGCGCCTCGCCCTATGCCGCGGCGGGCTCGCTCATCTTCCTCGTGGTGATCCACAAGCTGGAATACTTCGTCAATGCGCGGATCATCGGCAGCCAGATCCGCGCCCGGGCCTGGGAGCTGCTGCTCGCCATGCTGGTGATGGACGCCGCCTTCGGCATTCCCGGCCTCATTGCGGCGCCCATCTACTACGCCTATCTCAAGGAGGAGCTCTCGGGTCACCGGCTGATCTGATTTCCGTCAAGCCTGCGCCTCCCCAAAGGAATCCCATGTCCGATTTCGTCATCGCGCCGCCGCCCGTCCCCGCCGTTCCGGTAGCGGGCGGCGGGCTGTTCCCCGTGCGGCGCATCTTCTGCGTCGGCCGGAACTATGCCGAGCACGCCCGCGAAATGGGCGGCGATCCTTCGCGTGAGCCGCCCTTCTTCTTCACCAAGCCGGCCGATGCGGTCCTGACCGGCGGCGCCGACATGCCCTACCCGGACGAGACCGCCGATCTCCATCACGAGATGGAGCTGGTAGCGGCGATCGGCCGGGGCGGAGCCGCCATCGCGCCGGCCCAGGCCCTCGGCCATGTCTATGGCTATGCGGCAGGCCTCGACATGACCCGGCGCGACCTTCAGGCGGATGCGAAGAAGGCCGGCCGGCCATGGGATATGAGCAAGGGGTTCGATTTCTCCGCGCCCATCGGCGACATCGCCCCGGCGGCGCGCATCGGCCATCACGCTGAGGGGCGGATCGAGCTTAAGGTCAACTGCCGCACGCGCCAGATCTCGGATCTCAGCCACATGATCTGGAGCGTCGCCGAGACGATCGCCTATCTTTCCCGCCTGGTCCGCCTCGCCCCCGGGGACCTCATCTTCACCGGCACGCCGGAAGGGGTGGCGGCTGTGGTCCGCGGCGATCTCCTGGGCGGCATGATCGCCGGCATCGGCAGCGTCAGGACCTGCATCGTGTGAGACCGGGTCACGTCGCGGCGAGCTCCCTGTCCACCAGCCGCTTGTAAGCGGCGACCAGGGCGTCGCCCTCGGCGCGCTCCACGGAGATGGCGAGCCGCATCGTCGCCTCGCCGAGCTGCATGATCAGGAAAGCGGATGCGGCGAGCGTCGCGCGGTCGACCCCGGGCCGCAACCGGACCAGGGCCCCAGCGAGGATGGCGCCGTTCGCCCGGCTGTCGGCCAGCTCGATCTCGCGCAGCGCCTTGTCGGCCTGGGTCCCTGACCAGATGTCGCGCATCACCGGCTCGGCCAGGAACAGGGCGTAATAGGTGTCGACGAGCCCTTCGAAGGCGGCGCGCAGCGCCTTCATGCTGCGCGGCGTTGCGAGGGCTGCCTGGATGCAGGCCCGCCCTTCGCCGTTATAGCGCTCAGCGAGCCGGCGGATGATCGCCGCCTTGTCGGGGAAATACTGGTAGAGCGAGCCGATCGAAACCCCTGCCTTCGCGGCAACCTCACCCATCCGCATAGCATCGCTGCCCTTTTCGGCAATGAGCGCCGCGGCCGCCGCCAGGATCCGCTCCACGCGCTCGCGGCTTCGGCGCTGGTTGGGTTCGCGACCCAGGGCAAGGGACATCGAGTCTCCGAGGCGGTTGCGATTCCGGTTGACGGGCAGAATATGAGGATTTATCACATTAGTAAATGTGAGGATTGCTCATATTCATAGGGAGGATGTCATGATCGACCGCCTGCTCTTCGCCCTGGCCTTCCTGTCTGCTCTCGGTTCGGGCCTGATGGCCGGGCTCTTCTTCGCCTTCTCGGCCTTCGTTATGGCGGCCCTTGGCCGGATCGTGCCTGCGGCCGGCATTGCCGCCATGCAGTCGATCAATGTCACGATCCTGAATCCCCTCTTCTTCAGCGTGTTCTTCGGGACGGTCGCGACATCACTCCTGCTCGGGGTTG
>DATBBO010000614.1:0-12526 GCA_036270995.1 Dongiaceae bacterium
CCGGACGCACGGCACCACCCGGCCGACGGATGGGACATGCCGGCGCGATCATCTCAGGCGGGCGGGGCGGCGCCGAGGACAAGATCGAGGCAATGAAAAGCGCCGGCATCACCGTGGCGGACTCCCCTGCGAGCCTGGGAAGCACCATGTTGCGGGTGTTGAAAAAGTAGGGCCGCGCGCCAAGAGCTTCGCCGGCCCCATCCTGATGCGAGAGGTCGCACCGGAGGCTTGCTTCCGGCGGCCGTCAATGGCAACGAGCGAATGATGCGAGATCAAGAACGCGAATCATCCTTCCTGTCCGGCCCTAACGCGGCCTTCATCGTCGAGCTATACGCCCGCTACGCCAAGGATCCCCAGTCGGTCGAGCCCGGCTGGCAGAGCTATTTCGCCGGCCTCGGCGACGCGGCGGCGGAGGCTCTCGCGGATCTCAGAGGCGCCAGCTGGGCGCCGCCCCGGCCCGAGATCATGACGCCCGAGACCAAGACGCCCGAGACCAGGACGAATGGCAGCCTTGCGCAAGGCGCGAAGCGGGGGACCAATGGTGCGCTGCTGGAAAAGCCCGCGCCGGCTCCGGAGGGCGCCGGCCTCGAGGCGCTGAGGGCCGCGGCCACGGATTCGATCCGGGCCCTTCAGCTCATCCGCTCCTATCGGGTCCGCGGCCATCTGGAGGCCGATCTCGATCCCCTCGGCCTGAAGCCCATCCTGCCCCATGCCGAGCTCGACCCGAAGACCTATGGCTTCACCGAGGCGGATATGGACCGGCCGATCTTCGTCGGCAATGTCATGGGCCTCGAGAGGGCCACCTTGCGCGAGATCCTGGCGCAGCTGCGTGCCACTTATTGCGGCAAGATCGGAGTCGAGTACATGCATATCCAGGACCCGGCCCAGAAGGCCTGGATCCAGGAGCGCGTCGAGACGGTCTGGAACCAGACCGAGTTCACGGCGAAGGGCAAGCAGGCGATCCTGGAGCGGCTGACCGACGCCGAGGTCTTCGAGCGCTTCCTCGATCGCAAATACACCGGCACCAAGCGCTTCGGGCTCGATGGCGGCGAGACGCTGATTCCGGCGCTGGAGCAGATCCTGAAGCGCGGCAGCCAGCTCGGCATCAACGAGGTGGTGATCGGCATGGCCCATCGCGGGCGCCTCAACGTGCTCGCCAATTTCATCGGCAAGCCCTTCGCCGCGATCTTCTCGGAGTTCCAGGGCAATCCCGCCAATCCCGAGGACGTCCAGGGCTCGGCCGACGTCAAATACCATCTCGGCACCTCCGCCGATCGCGAGTTCGACGGCCGCATCGTCCATCTCTCGCTGACGGCGAACCCCTCTCATCTCGAGGCGGTGAATACCGTGGTGCTGGGCAAGGTGCGGGCCAAGCAGCGTCAGAAGGGCGATAAGGAGCGCAGCCAGACCATGGCCCTGCTGCTTCATGGCGATGCCGCCTTCGCCGGCCAGGGGCTGGTGGCCGAGACCCTCGACCTCTCGGAGCTCAAGGGCTACCGCACCGGCGGCACGATCCATTTCATCATCAACAACCAGATCGGCTTCACCACCAATCCGGTGCAGTCGCGCTCCGGCCCCTATTGCTCGGAAGTCGCCAAGAACGTCCAGGCGCCGATCTTCCACGTCAATGGCGACGACCCGGAGGCGGTGGTGCACATCACGCGCATCGCCACCGAGTTCCGCCAGCAATTCAGGAAGGACGTGGTCATCGACATGTTCTGCTACCGGCGCTTCGGCCATAACGAGGGCGACGAGCCGGCTTTCACCCAGCCGATCATGTACCGGACCATCGCCAAGCATCCGACGACCCGCGCGATCTATGCCAAGCGCCTGACGGATGAGGGCGCCATCCCCCAAGGCGAGGGCGACAGGATGGCGGACGCCTTCTACGCGAAGCTGGAGCACGAGTTCGAGGCGGCGGTGAGCTACCGGCCCAACAAGGCGGACTGGCTCGAGGGTGCCTGGGCGGGGCTCGCCATCGCCTCGGGCGACGACCGGCGCGGAGAGACCAGCCTCGAGCTGGAGAAGTTGCATCGCATCGGCTCGGCGCTGACCAGGCTGCCGCCGGATTTTCATGCCAATCGCAAGGTGCTGCGCGTTCTGGAGGCGCGCCAGCAGGCGCTGGATTCCGGCGAAGGCCTCGACTGGGCGACGGGCGAGGCGCTCGCCTTCGGCTCGCTGCTGGATGAGGGCTTCCAGGTGCGCCTTTCGGGCCAGGATAGCGGGCGCGGCACCTTCTCCCAGCGCCATGCGGTGCTGGTCGACCAGGAGGATGAGCATCAATACCTGCCGCTCAACAACATCCGGGCGGGCCAGGCGGAGTTCGAGGCGATCGATAGCCCCCTTTCGGAGGCCGGCGTGCTGGGCTTCGAATACGGCTACAGCCTCGCCGATCCGAAGGGGCTGGTGATCTGGGAGGCCCAGTTCGGCGACTTCGCCAATGGCGCGCAAGTGATCATCGACCAGTTCATCACCTCCGGCGAATCCAAATGGCTGCGCATGTCCGGCCTGGTCCTCCTGCTGCCCCATGGCTATGAGGGGCAGGGGCCCGAGCATTCCTCGGCCCGGCTGGAGCGCTATCTTCAGGCCTGCGCCGAGGACAACCTCCAGGTCGTCAACTGCACGACGCCGGCGAACTACTTCCATGCCCTGCGCCGGCAGGTGCATCGCAATTTCCGCAAGCCACTCGTCGTCATGACGCCGAAATCCCTGCTGCGCCACAAGCTCGCGGTTTCGCGGCTGTCAGCGATGGGCCCGGACTCCTCCTTCCACCGCGTGCTCAAGGATACCGGCGCCCTGGTGCCGGATGCGGAGATCCGGCGCGTCGTGCTCTGCAGCGGCAAGGTCTATTACGACCTCTTCGAGGAGCGGGCCAAGCGCGGCATCGACAACATCTATCTGATGCGCCTGGAGCAGCTCTATCCCTTCCCGGTGAAGCCGCTGACCCGCGATCTCGCCCGCTTCCCCGGGGCCGAGGTGATCTGGTGCCAGGAGGAGCCCCGCAACATGGGCGCCTGGAGCTTCGTCCAGCCGGAGATCGAGGCGGTGCTCGAATCCGTCACCGGCAAGGCGCTGCGCCTGCGCTATGTGGGGCGCCCCGCCGCCGCCGCCCCGGCCACCGGGCTGCTGCGCCGTCATGTCAAGGAGCAGACCGCCCTCATCGAGGCGGCGCTCACCTTCGCCAGCTAGGATCGCAAGAGAAACCCATGGCCACCAATATCGTCGTCCCCGCCCTCGGCGAATCCGTCACCGAGGCGACCGTCGCCAAATGGACCAAGGCGGTGGGCGATCCGGTTCAGCGCGACGAGACGCTGGCCGAGCTCGAGACCGACAAGGTGACCCTGGAGGTCTATGCCAGCACCAGCGGGCGTCTCAGCGAGATCCGCGCACCCGCTGGCGCCACGGTCGAGGTAGGCGCGGTGCTGGGCGTGATCGAGAGCGCCGATGGGGCGGCGATCGCGCCGGCACCTGCCGCCGCACCGGCAGCACCCGCCGAGCCGGCGGCCGCGCCCGGCGCACCCGCCGCCGCACCGGCCGAAGCCCCGGCTGCCCCGGCGCCGCCTGCCCCGGCGGCAGCGACCTCCTCCGCGCCGGAGGTGCTGGCGCCATCGGTGCGCAAGATCGTCGCCGAATCCGGCATCGACGTCTCGGGCGCCCAGGGCAGCGGCAAGGAGGGGCGCCTGACCAAGGCCGATGCCGCCGCGCTGGCGGAGATCGCGCGCGAAACGCGCAAGGCCGCGACAGCGCCGGCGCCGAGCGCGCACGCGCCTGCCGCCCCGCGCGCCCCGCATGAGCGCGAGGAGCGGGTGCGGATGACGCGGCTGCGCCGGCGCATCGCCGAGCGCCTGAAGCAGGCCCAGGAGACGGCCGCCATGCTCACCACCTTCAACGAGGTGGATATGAGCCGCATCCTTCAGCTCCGCAACGCCTACAAGGAGAGCTTCGAGAAGCGCCATGGCGTCAAGCTCGGCTTCATGAGCTTCTTCGTGAAGGCCGCCATCACGGCGCTGAAGGAGATTCCGGCGGTCAATGCCGAGCTGGACGGGGACGACATCATCTACAAGAACCACTACGACATCGGCGTCGCCGTCGGCACCGAGCAGGGCCTGGTGGTGCCGGTGGTGCGCGATGCCGACCGGATGAGCTTCGCCGAGGTGGAGAAGAAGATCGCCGAGCTCGGCAAGCGGGCCCGCGACGGCAAGCTCGCCATCGAGGATCTGACCGGCGGCACCTTCACCATCTCCAATGGCGGCGTCTATGGCTCGCTGATGTCGACGCCGATCCTGAACCCGCCCCAGTCGGGCATTCTCGGCATGCACAAGACCATGCCGCGGCCCGTGGCGGTGGGCGATCGGGTCGAGATCCGCCCGATGATGTATCTGGCGCTCAGCTACGACCACCGGATCATCGATGGACGCGAGGCGGTGACTTTCCTGGTGCGCCTCAAGGAGTGCATCGAGGAACCGGAGCGCATCCTCCTCGATGCCTGAGCGAGGGGCAGCTTCGGCGAGGCCCGCTCGGCCGCGCCGCTGGCGGGTGCCGCATTACCGGCAGACGACGGATTTCACCTGCGGCCCTTCCGCCTGCCTGATGGCCATGTCGGTGCTGGACCGCAAGCGCCGGCGCCGGCGCACCGAGGAGCTCGAGATCTGGCGCGAGGCGACCACGATCTTCATGGGGCCCAAAGGCGGCCATGGCGGGTGCGGCGCCCTCGGCCTGGCACTCGCCCTCAGCCGGCGGGGCTTCCGGCCGGAGGTCCATATCAGCCACCGCGGCGTGCTGCTGGGCCGGCGCACGCGCTCGGATGACCTGCGCGAAGTGATGCGGGTGGTCCAGGCCCGCGATCTCGCGGCCGCCAAGGCGTTGGCCATTCCCGTGCACTACGACCGTCTGACCCCCAACGCGCTGGAGGCGGCGATGGCCACGGGCGCCGTGCCGATCGTCCTCTGCAGCACGCGCCTGATCCATGGCGACAACGTGCCCCACTGGATCGTTGTCTCCGGCTTCGCCGATGACCATGTCTATGTCAACGATCCCTGGGTCTCCCTGGACAAAGGAAAGACGGCCCGCGACATGACCGACATCGCGCTGACGCGGCGCGATTTCGATCGGATGACCTGCTATAGCGGCGGGCGCGAGCGGGCGGTGGTCCTGGTGCGCGGCGGCCCTCGAAAATGGGGCGGACGAGAATGAACGAGAATGTCGACTATGATCTGGTGGTGATCGGCAGCGGGCCCGGCGGCTATGTCGCGGCGATCCGCGCGGCCCAGCTCGGCCTCAAGACCGCCTGCGTCGAAAAGCGGGAGACCCTGGGCGGCACCTGCCTCAACATCGGCTGCATCCCTTCCAAGGCGCTGCTCTATTCCTCCGAGCTCTTCGAGCAGACCGGCCACGGCCTTGCCCGCCACGGCATCAAGGTTCCGGGCGTCGAGCTCGACCTGCCCGCGATGATGGCGCAGAAGGACCGGGTGGTGGCGGCCAATGTCTCGGGCGTGGCCTTCCTCTTCAAGAAGAACAAGATCGACTGGATCAAGGGAAGCGGCCGGATCGCAGCACCCGGCCTGGTGGAGGTCGCCCTCAACGAAGGCGGCCAGCGCCAGGTGAGGACGCGCCATATCCTGATCGCCACGGGCTCGGAGGTGACGCCGCTGCCGGGCATCTCGATCGACGAGCAGCGAATCATCTCCTCCACCGGCGGGCTCTCTTTGCCGGCCGTGCCGAAGCATCTGGTGGTCATCGGCGCCGGCTATATCGGCCTGGAGCTCGGCTCGGTCTGGCGCCGGCTCGGCGCCGAGGTGACGGTGGTGGAATTCCTCGACCGCATCCTGGCGGGTATGGATGGGGAGGTCGCCAAGGCGATGGAGCGCCTGCTGCAGAAGCAGGGGATTTCCTTCCGCCTCGGCACCAAGGTGACAGCGGCGACGCCGAGCGAGGCGGGTGTCGCGCTCACCCTCGAGCCCGCCAAGGGCGGGCCCGCCGAATCCCTCGCCGCCGATGTGGTGCTGGTGGCGGTCGGCCGGCGGCCTCATCTGGAAGGCCTCGGGCTGGAGGCCATCGGCGTCGCGCTCGACGAGCGCGGCCGGGTCAAGACCGACGGCCATTTCGCGACCAACCTGCCGGGCATCCATGCCATCGGCGATGCCATCGCCGGGCCCATGCTGGCCCACAAGGCGGAAGACGAGGGCATCGCCGTCGCGGAGATTCTCGCCGGCCAGGCCGGGCATGTGAATTACGACGCCATTCCCGGCGTGGTCTATACCTGGCCCGAGGCCGCCGCCGTCGGCAAGACGGAGGAGGAGCTGAAGGCTGAGGGCATTGCCTACAAGACCGGCAAGTTCCCCTTCATGGCCAATGGCCGGGCCCGCGCCATGGCGATGACCGATGGCTTCGTTAAGATCCTCGCCGATCAGGCGACGGACCGCATCCTCGGCGCCCATATCGTCGGCCCCAATGCGGGCGATCTCATCGCCGAGCTCGTGGTCGGCATGGAGTTCGCCGCCGCGGCGGAAGACATCGCCCGCAGCTCCCACGCCCATCCGACCCTGAACGAAGCCGTCAAGGAAGCCGCCTTGGCGGTCGACGACCGCGCGATCCACATCTGAGCCCTTCTTTCGTCATCCCGGCGAAAGCCGGGATCCAGGGTTGCAAGAGCGCGCTTGTTGCCCTGGACCCGTCCCCGGACTTGATCCGGGGATTTAGCTGGGGGTGACGGTGAGAAGCGAAATGATGGAGAAGCAGGCCGGCTAAGCGCTCTTCTTCGCCCGCGGATGGGCCTGCTCGTAGACCGCCAGCAGGCCCGCGGCATCGACTTCGGTATAGCGCTGGGTGGTGGAAAGCGAGGCGTGGCCGAGCAGCTCCTGGATCGCGCGCAGATCGCCGCCCCCGGCGAGAAGATGGGTCGCGAAGCTGTGGCGCAGCGCATGCGGCGTGGCGGTGGCGGGAAGACCCAGGAGAAGGCGCAGGCGCTGGAGCCTGTCCTGGACGATGCGGGGATGGAGCGCTCCGCCGCGCGCGCCCAGGAACAGAGGATCGCCCTTGAAGGGGCAGGCCGCGAGATAGTCGTCGAGGGCCGCGGCCACGATCGCCAGCACCGGGACGATGCGCTGCTTGCGTCCCTTGCCGGTGACGGTGAGGCGCCCCGAGCGCGCCGCCTTCACATCGGCGCGGGTGAGCGAGAGCGCCTCGCCGAGGCGCAGCCCGCAGCCATAGAGAAGGGTCAGGAGTGCGGCATCGCGCTTGGCGATCCAGGGCTCGTTGCTGAGCTCGCCGATATTGGCGAGCGCATCCATGGCTTCGGCTTCGCTGAGGGCCTTGGGCACCGCTCTTGGCAGCTTGGGATTGCGCAAGCCGAGCACGGCTGCGTTCTCGACCAGCCCGCGCCGCGCGAGGAAGCGGAAGAAGCCGCGGACCACGCTGAGGGCGCGCGCCGTCGATGTCGCCTTGAGGCCCCTTCCGGCGCGCGCGGCAAGCCAGGCGCGCAGGTCGCCTCGCTCCAGCTCCTTCAGGGTCTTCAGCGAGGGGGGCGTGCCGTGATGGGCCGCGAGGAAGGCGAGAAAGGCGAAGAGATCGCGCTCATAGGCTTCGAGGCTGAGGGCCGCGGCGCGCCGTTCGGATTTGAGCCAGCTGCGCCACGCATCGATCGGCCCGGCGAGATCGCTGGCAAGCGCGGTGGTGGTGTTCAGGCCTTGAGCCCCAGCCATTGCCGGAGGCAATGCTCGATCACGCGGGCGAGGAAGCTCAGCAGCTCCGTGCCCTGGCCGGGGTTGAAATAGCCCGGATGACGCGTGCCGAAGACGAGGAGCGCAGGAGGCGCGCTGCGCCCGACCGCGAGCCGGATCAGCGCATCGGAGCGTACCAGCCCGGCGGCGGGCCCGAAGATGGTCTCGTCCCCATCGGCATCGTCGCGCAGCAGCACTTCGCCTGTGCCCAGCAGCTTGTCGACGAAGCCGGCCGGCAGCACCTGCACGCCCTCGACCGAGCGCGGCGGGCTGCCATTGGCAGCCTCGACGCAGAGCGCCGCCACATCCACATCCAGCAGCACCGCCAGATCCGTGGTGACGATCTCGATCAGATGCTCGAAGCTCTCGGCATCGAGCAGCGCCAGGATCGAGCGATGGATGCGGTCCTGGGTCGAGAGATTGTCGCGGCTGTTGGCGACCAGCTCGTCCTGCAGCCCGCGCAGCCGGGTCAGGTCGCGGCGCAGCCGCTCGACCATGAACTGCTGCAGATCGACCACGCCGTCGCCATGGCTGCGCGCCGGCGCCATCTGGCTGTCGAGCAGCTCCGGATGACGCTGCAGGAAGGTGGGATGGCGCTTCAAATAGTCGACGACCTGCGCGGCGGTGATGCGCGGGGCCGGGGCGAGGGCGTCTTCGGGATTTTGCGACAAAGCTAGAGAATTGACTGGACGCCCATCGCCCCATCGGCGAGGAACGCGGCCAGGCCCTTGGCTCGGAATTCAGCGATAGCAGCGATGGCGGTGAGACGTTTCATGGTCACCGAAGGCGAATCAGGCTCGACGGGCTAGAGTGTAGCCCATGCCAGACTCCCGTGCCATCTTGTTGCCGCTGCCGCTCGCGGGCAGCTACGACTATCTGGTCGAGGGGCTTGAGCTTGCAGCCGGCGATTTCGTCGTCGTGCCGCTGGGCCGGCGCGAGACCATCGGCGTCGTCTGGGGTCCCGGCACCGGCGAGGTTCCCGGCCACAAGCTGAAGCCCGTGATTGCGCGCCTCGATGTGCCGCCGCTGCCCGAGGTGACGCGGCGCTTCGTCGATCGCGTTGCGGCCTATACCCTCGCCCCGCCGGGTGCGGTGCTGCGCATGGCCATGAGCGTATCGGCCGCCCTCGAGCCGCCGCGCATGCTGGCCGCCTGGCGCCTGGCGCCGGAGCCGGCGGCTCAGTCTCAGATCCGGGAGACTCCCGCCCGCCTGCGCGTGCGCGCGGTGCTGCAGCAGGGTCCCGCGCGTGGCACCGCCGATCTTGCGCGCGAGGCCGGGGTCGGCACCGGCGTGATCAAGGCCATGGCGGCGGCGGGCCTTCTTGACGCCGTCAGCCTGCCGCCGCCTGCCGCCTTTCGCCGGCCCGATGGATTCATGGCCGGGCCCGAGCTCTCCGCCGCCCAGCGCGAGGCGGCCGACGACCTCGTCATCTCCATGGCCGATGGCGGCGTGACTCTGCTGGACGGCGTCACCGGCTCGGGCAAGACCGAGGTCTATTTCGAGGCGGTGGCCGCAGCGCTTCGCAGCGGCCGGCAGGCGCTCGTGCTGCTGCCGGAGATCGCACTCACCTCGCAATGGCTCGAGCGCTTCGAGCGGCGCTTCGGGGCGCGCCCCGCCGAATGGCATTCCGATCTCACCGGCGCCGAGCGCCGCGTCGCCTGGCGCGCCATCGCCGCAGGAGAGGCACGCGTCGTCGTCGGCGCGCGCTCCGCCCTCTTCCTTCCCTATCCCGATCTTGGCCTGATCATCGTCGACGAGGAGCATGAGCAGGCCTACAAGCAGGAGGATGGCGTCGCCTATCAGGCGCGCGACATGGCGGTGCTGCGCGGCCATCTCGCCCGCATCCCCGTGGTGCTGGTCTCCGCCACGCCCTCGCTGGAGACGCTGCAGAACGTGGCCTCCGGGCGCTATCGCGCGCTCCATCTTCCCGATCGCCATGCCGGCGCCGCCCTGCCCAAGGTCAGCGCCGTCGATCTCAGGCGCGACCGCCCCGCGCGCCAGCGCTGGCTCTCGCCGGGACTGGTCGCAGCCCTGGAGAAGACCCTGGCCGAGGGCGAGCAGGCCCTGCTGTTCCTCAACCGCCGGGGCTATGCTCCGCTGACCCTGTGCCGCCATTGCGGCCATCGCCTCAACTGCCCCAACTGCACGGCCTGGCTGGTGGAGCATCGCCACGCCGGAAGGCTGCAATGCCATCATTGCGGCTACCAGGCGCGCCAGCCCGAAGCCTGCCCGGCCTGCGCCACCGCCGGCAGCTTCGCCGCCTGCGGTCCCGGCGTCGAGCGCCTGGCGGAAGAGACCGCGGCACTCTTCCCGGCCGCGCGCCTGGCACTCCTGACCAGCGATACGCTGGGCGGCCCGCGCTCCGTCGCTGCGGCCATCGATCGCATCCTGCGCCAGGAGGTGGATCTCCTGATCGGAACCCAGATCGTCGCCAAGGGCCATCACTTCCCCATGCTCACTTTGGTGGGCGTGGTCGATGCCGATCTGGGGCTGGGCGGCGGGGATCTGAGAGCCGCCGAGCGCACCTACCAGCTCCTGCATCAGGTGGCCGGGCGTGCCGGCCGGGCCGAGCGCGCGGGCCAGGTCCTGCTCCAGACCTATGAGCCCGAGCATCCCGTCATCCAGGCCCTGGTCGCCGACGACCGCGACGGGCTCATCGCCCACGAGATGGCCGAGCGCCAGGCGGCGGGCATGCCGCCCTTCGGCCGGCTCGCCGCCCTGATCCTTTCCGGCATGGATGTCGCACTGCTCGACCGCTTTGCCCGCGAGCTTGCAAGGGTCGCACCCGCGGGACCTGGGATCCTGATGCTCGGCCCCGCGCCGGCGCCGCTCGCCTTGCTGCGCGGGCGCCACCGCCGGCGCTTCCTGCTCAAATGCCGACGCGACATAGCGCCGCAGCCGCTGCTGCGCGCCTGGCTTGGGAAGGTCAAGATGCCGGCGAGCCTCCGGCTCCAGATCGATATCGATCCTTACAGCTTCTTGTGAGCAGCGTTTCTATGGGAGGGGAATTTTCACCCCTTATTCCTTCGTCATTCCGGTGAAATCCGGAATCCGGGGTTGCGGGACCACGCTGGTTGCCCTGGATCGCGGCTTTCGCCGGGATGATGGTGGGAAAAGCGGTGTCTCTCTGGCGCCAGCATCGCGGACACGAAGCGGATCTCCACAGTTTTTCGTAGCATTTTCGCGTCGTTGCAACGCCGGGGGGTCTATGATAGATACCCGTCGCCGCTCGGGCCGGGGGCTGCGAGAAAAGCCCGTCGCATGGGCGGCTCTTCGGGATTCAGCCCGCGGCGACGCGGGCATTTCAGGGATACGGGGTCGTCCATTTGGCAGCCCAGCATTCCGGCACCGCCGGTCTCGCCGCACGCTATGCTGCGGCATTGCTCGAACTGGCCGACGAGGCCAAGCAGCTCGATTCCGTCGCGGCTGATCTGAAGACGGTCAGGGCCATGATCGACGACAGCGCCGATCTGCGCCGGCTGCTCCGCAGCCCCGTTCTCACCCGCGCCGAACAGGGCAAGGCCATTGCTGCCGTGCTGCAGCAGGCGGATGTCGGCGATCTGCTGCGCCGCTTCGTGGCGCTGGTCGCCGAGAACCGCCGGCTCTTCGCCCTCGTCGACATGATCGACGCCTATCTCGCCGAGCTTGCCCGGCGCCGGGGCGAGATAACGGCCACCGTGACCTCCGCCGCCGCGCTCAGCGAGGCCCAGACCGCTTCCGTTACCGATGCGCTGAAGCGCGCCGTGGGCGGCAAGGTCGCGGTGGAGCTGCGGACGGATCCGAGCCTGATCGGCGGGCTGGTCGTCAAGGTCGGCAGCCGCATGATCGACAGCTCGCTGAAATCGAAACTGCAACGACTGCAATTGGCTATGAAAGGGGTCGGATAATGGAAATCCGCGCCGCAGAAATCTCCGCCATCCTGAAGCAGCAGATCGCCAACTTCGGCACCGAAGCCGATGTTGCCGAGGTCGGCCAGGTCCTGTCGGTGGGCGATGGCGTGGCCCGCGTCTACGGGCTCGACAAGGTCGAGGCCGGCGAGATGGTCGAGTTCCCGGGCGGGATTCGCGGCATGGCGCTGAACCTCGAGAGCGACAATGTCGGCGTCGTCATCTTCGGCGACGACCGCTCGATCAAGGAAGGCGATCTGGTCAAGCGCACCGGCGCCATCGTCGACGCGCCGGTCGGCCGCGGCCTCCTCGGCCGCGTGGTCGACGGGCTCGGCAACCCCATCGACGGCAAGGGCCCGCTCAAGGATGTGACCCGCACCCGCGTCGAGGTCAAGGCGCCCGGCATCATCCCGCGCCGCTCCGTGCACGAGCCGGTGCAGTCGGGCCTGAAGGCCATCGACGCCCTGGTCCCCGTGGGCCGCGGCCAGCGCGAGCTCATCATCGGCGACCGCCAGACCGGCAAGACCGCCGTCGCCATCGACACCATCCTGAACCAGAAGAAGATCAACGCCGGGGACGACGAATCGAAGAAGCTCTATTGCGTCTACGTCGCGATCGGGCAGAAGCGCTCCACTGTCGCCCAGATCGTGAAGACGCTGGAGGACAACGGCGCGCTCGACTACTCGATCGTCGTCGCCGCCACCGCCTCGGAGCCGGCACCGCTGCAGTACCTCGCCCCCTATACCGGCTGCACCATGGGCGAGTTCTTCCGCGACAACGGCATGCATGCGGTCATCATCTATGACGACCTGTCGAAGCAGGCGGTCGCCTATCGCCAGATGTCGCTGCTGCTGCGCCGGCCGCCCGGACGCGAGGCTTATCCGGGCGACGTCTTCTATCTGCATTCACGCCTGCTCGAGC
>DATBBO010000615.1:0-6513 GCA_036270995.1 Dongiaceae bacterium
GATCGCGGAGACCAGGGCACGGGTATAGGGGTGGGCGGCCCGGGCATAGAGGGCCGCGGTCTCCGCCATCTCGACGATGCGGCCCAGATACATGACCGCGACGCGGTCGCTGATGTGCTCCACCACCGCGAGGTCGTGGGAGATGAAGACATAGGAGAGGCCGAGCCGGGCCTTCAGATCGATCAGCAGATTCAGGATCTGGGACTGGATCGAGACATCGAGGGCCGAGACCGGCTCGTCGGCGACGATCAGCTTCGGCTCCGGCGCGATGGCGCGGGCGATGCCGATGCGCTGGCGCTGACCGCCGGAGAACTCATGGGGGTATCGCCCCGCCGCGTCGGGCTCCAGCCCCACGATCTCCAGCAGCTCGGCGACGCGGCGCCGGCGGGCGGCCGCATCACCGAGACGGTGGATCACCAGAGGCTCGGCGATGCTGGCTCCCACGGTGAAGCGCGGATCGAGGGAGGCGTAGGGATCCTGGAAGATCGGCTGCATGTGCCGGCGCAGACGCCGGTGTGCCGCCGCCGAGAGGCCGGCGAGATCGACACCCTCGAAGCGCACAAGGCCCGCGGTCGGCGCATGCAGCCCCAGCATCAGGCGCCCCAGCGTTGACTTGCCTGAGCCCGATTCGCCGACGATTCCGAGGGTTTCGCCAGGCGCCAGGCTCAGGCTCACATCCTCGACCGCCTTCAGCCAGCGCCCCTCCTTGCCGCGGAAATGCTTGGCGACCCCGTCCACTTCCAGCAGCGGGCCGCTCATGGCACGGGATTCCAGCAGGCGGTCCACTGCCCCTCGCCGGCCGGCGCCAGCTCCGGACGCTCCGAACGGCAGCGCGCCAGAACGCGGGGGCAGCGATCGGCGAAGCTGCAGCCGATGCCGCGGCGGCCCGGCGGCGGCACGGTGCCGGCGATAGTCGGCAGCTTGCCCCCTTTGGGAACCAGCCGCGGCCGGGCGGCCAGCAAGCCATGGGTGTACGGATGCTGGGGATGGCGGAAGAGCGCCTCGGCGCCGGCGCGCTCGACGATCCTCCCGGCATACATGACGGCAACCGCATCGCACATCTCGGCGACCACGCCGAGATCATGGGTGATGAGCAGGAGCGCCATGCCGAGCTCGCGCTTGAGCCGGCGCAGGAGATCGAGGATCTGGGCCTGGATGGTGACGTCCAGCGCCGTGGTCGGCTCGTCGGCTATGAGAAGCCGGGGCCGGCAGACCAGCGCCATGGCGATCATGACCCGCTGGCGGAGGCCGCCGGAGAGCTGATGAGGATACTGGCCGAGACGGCGCTCCGGTGCGCCGATCCCCACATGGTGCAGCATCTCCAGCGCCTGGACCCGGGCCTTCGCGCCAGACAGGCCGCGATGCAGCCGCAGCACTTCCTCGATCTGGAAGCCGACGGAGAGGACAGGATTGAGGCTCGTCATGGGCTCCTGAAAGACCATGCCGATGCGATCGCCCCGGATGGCGCGCATCTCATCGGCGGGAAGGGTCAGGAGATCCTTGCCCTCGAACAGAATGCGCCCCCCGAGCACCCGCGAGGGCGGGCTCGGCAGCAGGCGCATGATGGACATGGCGGTGACGCTCTTGCCGCAGCCGGATTCGCCCACCAGGCCAAGAGTGCGCCCGGCCTCGAGCGCGAAGCTCGTCTCCTCGACGACCCGCCGGGGCCCCGCCTCGGACTCGAAGGCGACGGTGAGACTCTCGACCGCGAGCAGGCTCACTCGAAGACGATGCGAGGAAAGTAGAAGGAGACAACCCAGTTCGGCATGTCGACGATCTCGCTGATGCGCAGGTCGCCGGCGACGCTGCACAGCAGATAGGCGTCGATGGCCGGTATGCCGTGGCGCTTCGACAGCAGATGGATCATGCCGGAGAGGGCATTGCGCGCGCCCTGCATCAGATCCGGGCCGATGCCGGTCGTGACGTCATATCCCTTGGCGTCGCGATGGAGGCTGGCATGGCCAGGGATGCGGTAGCGCGGAAAGGCGATATTGGCGCCCTTCACCAGCTCGAACTTCGCCGCGACGTTCATCTGGCTTTCAATGGCGGTGCCGCAGACCTCGCCGTCGCCCTGGGCCGCATGGGTATCGCCGATGGAGAAGAGCCCGCCCGGCACCTCGACCGGCAGATAGAGCTGCGTCCCGGCGGACATGTCGCGGATGTCCATATTGCCGCCGACCCGGCGCGGCGGGACGATGCTGTGAAGCCCCGGCTCTGCCGGCGCCAAGCCGATGGTGCCGCAGAAGGGCTTCAGCGGCACGCGCCCACCGGGCCCATAGGCGGCGGGCTTCAGGCTCGCCGGATCGTATTTCCAGATATGAAGCGCCGGCTCCTTGAACTGATCGGCGAGTAGGCCGAAGCCCGGGATGTTCGCCGTCCAGCCCCAGCCGCTGGGCGTGAAGTCGAGCAGCGTCACCTTGATGGCGTCGCCCGGCTCGGCATCCTCGACGAAGATCGGACCCGAGACCGGATTGACCTTGGCGAAATCGAGCTTGGCGATATCCGCGACCGTAGAGTTCGCCGTGATCTGCTGGCCGGAGGAATCGACGGTCCGGAACTCGATGGTCTCGCCAGAGGCGATGGAGAGCACCGGCTCATTGGCGTTGTTCCAGCCGAGATGGTGCTTGTGGATGGTGTGGTTGCAGCGCTCGGCCATGATCTCGTCGTCTCCGCGGGTGATGGATTCGATGGAGCAAGGGATGGGGCGCGGTCAGGAAGGGCCGCGCCCCGCTCCGCTACTGCGCGTCCTTGGCGTAGATGTATTCGTAGTTCACCGGAATGTGGATCGGCTCGATGAAGAGGATGGGATCGCCGCCGACCCGGTCCGAATGCATGGTGTAGCGTTCCTCGTTCATGATCGGAACCCAGGGCGCGTCCTTCATCACATCGTCGAAGACGCCCTTCCAGGCCTCGGCGCGCTGGGCCTGCACCGCCTGGGTCACCATGGTATCGGCGGCCGCGGCCCGCTTGTCGAGGTCGGGGTTGCAGTACCAGGACCAGTTCCAGCCGCCCTTGACCGCGCCCGCGCAACCCAGGATCACGGTATAGAAGTCGGAGGGATCCGGGAAATCGGCGATCCAGGCGAGCCCGCCCGACCAGACCATGGGGGCGGCACCGTCGGTACCGCCGGCCTCGATCACCGCCGGGCCCGAGAGGCTCTTGATATCCGCCTTGATGCCGATGGCCGCGAGATCCTGCTGGATCGCTTGGGCGATGCGCGGCTGGGGATCGGTATCGGTGGCGTAGAGCTCGGTCGAGAAGCCGTCGGGATAGCCCGCCGCGGCCAGCAGCGCCTTGGCCTTGGCCGGATCGAAGGGATAGCCCTGGAAATCCTTGTCATAGCCCGGCAGAGAGGGCGGCAGGACCTGGTTCGCCACCTCGGCCCGGCCGTTGATGATCTGGATGATGCGCTTCTTGTTGATGGCCATGTTGACCGCCTGGCGCACCTTCAGATTGTCGAAGGGCTTCACCTTCACATTGAGGGTGACATAGCCGGTATGCATCTGCTCGCCGCGGACATAGAGATCCTTGTTGGCGGGATCACCCGTGACCTGCAGGAACTGGGCAGGCGGGATGCCGTCGCCGAGGATATCCACCTCGCCCTTCTTCAGGCGCAGCAGCGCCACCGTCGGCTCCTGCCCGAACTCGAAGGTGATCTGGTCGAGATAGGGCACGCCGGGCCGGTGATAGTCCTTGAAGCGGTTCAGCACGAGCTTCTGGCCCAACTCCCATTCGCCGAACTGGAAGGCGCCGGTGCCCACCGGGTGATGGCCGAAATCGGCGCCATACTTCGCCACCTCCTCCTTCGGCACGACGAAGGCGAAGTTGATGGCCATGATGTGGAGGAAGGTGGCATCGGGATGGTTGAGGGTGAAGACCACCGTCTTGTCGTCCGGCGTCTTGATGCCGGAGATGTCCGTGGTCTTGCCCGCCGCGGCGTCGTCATAGCCCTTGATCATGCTGAAATAGCCGGCGCCCGGGCATTGGGTCTTGGGATTGACCGCGCGCTCGATCGAATACTTCACGTCCGCCGCCGTGACGGCGCGGCCGTTATGGAACTTCAGGTTCGGACGGAGCGTGAAGGTGTAGGTGAGCCCGTCATCGGAGATGGTGTAGCTCTCGGCCAGATCGGGCATCAGCTCCGTCGTGCCGGGCTTATAGTCCATGAGACCGCTGAAGATGCTCTTGATGATCGACCAGTTCTGCCAGTCATAGCCGACAGCCGGGTCGAGGGTCGCGAGATCGTCCTTGAAGGTGACGACCACGGCTCCGCCCTGCTTGGGCTGGGTATCGGCAAAGGCCGGCGACAAAATCGACGCGCCGGCCAGCGCAATGGCGGCAACTGCCGCCCGCGTCAGGCTCCGCATGGCTTGATCCTCCCTGTTGATCGAAAGATTCTGTGCATCTCATCGCAACCGGATGCGCGGGTCAATCAGGGGCGTCACCAGATCGGCGATGAGATTGCCGATCACGATGGCGATGGCGGCCACCAGGGTGACGCCCATGATGATGGGAATATCGAGGCGCTGGATCGCCTGCCAGGCGAGCTGGCCGATTCCGGGCCAGCCATAGACCGATTCGACGACCACGGCCCCGCCCATGAAGGTGCCGATGTCGAGGCCGACCATGGCGACCACGGGCAGCAGGGCATTTCGCAGCGCGTGGACGATGACCACGGCCCGCTCCGTGAGGCCCTTCGCGCGGGCGGTGCGGATATAGTCCTGGCGCAGCACCTCCACCAGGCTCGAGCGCAGGATGCGCGCATACCAGCCCCCGCCGCCGATGCCCAGGGTCAGCGCGGGCAGGATCAGGTGGCCCAGGCTTCCATAGCCGCTCATGGGGAACCAGCCGGCGAGATAGGCCAGGAGATAGAGCAGAACGAGGCCGACGACGAATTGCGGCGTCGAGACCCCGGCGAAGGCCAGGATCATGATGGCCCGATCCGCCTTGCCGCGCCGTGCCGCGGCCAGGATGCCGAGGGGAATGCCGATGGCGAGCTCGAAGAATATGGCGCCTAGCATCAGCAGCAAAGTTGCAGGCAGCCGGCTCATGATGAGCTGGCCTACATCGGTCTTCTGGATGTAGGAATGGCCGAGATCACCCTGGGCCAAGTGCCCGAGATATGTGGCGTATTGCTCGGGCACCGGCCGGTCGAGACCGAGCTGATGGCGGATCGATTCCACCGTCTCCGGCGTGGCGTTGCGCCCGGCGATCTGGCGCACCGGATCGGCCGGCATGAGGAAGGCGAGCGCGAAGGTCACCATCGTGACCCCGATCAGGATCAAGGCCGAGGCGAGGAAGCGCCGGGCGAGATAGGCGATCATCCGCCGCGCCCCCTGCCCGTGGGATCGAAGGCGTCGCGCAGCGCATCGCCCACGAGATTGAAGGAGAGCGCCAGCAGGAGGATCGCTGCGCCGGGGAAGAAGACCAGCCAGGGTGCGGTCAGGAAATAGGACTGGCTCTCATAGATGATGCCGCCCCAGGAGGGGGTGGGCGGGCGCACGCCGATGCCGAGAAAGGAGAGGGTCGCCTCCAGCAGCACGGTGGTGGCTATGCCGAGCGTGCCCCACACCAGGAGGGTGGGCGCGAGATGGGGCAGGATGTGGCGAAAGACGATGCGCGGCCAGGCGGCGCCGAGCGCGCGGGTGGCTTCGATATAATCGCGGGATGCAAGGCCGGTGGTCTCGGTATAGATGATACGCGCCACCTGGACCCAGTTCACCAGCGCAATGACCAGGGCGACGATCCACAGGCTGGGCGCGAAGATGGCGGCGAGCGCGATCGCCAGCAGCAGGGCAGGGAAGGCGATCATCAGATCGGTGAACCGCATCAGGATGAATCCCACCGGTCCCCGGAGATAGCCGGCGATGACGCCGACCAGTGCGCCGAGCGCGACGGCCGCGCTGTTGGCGGCAACGCCGATCATGAGGGAGGTGCGGGCGCCATAGATGAGGCGGGAGAGAAGATCGCGTCCGAGCAGATCGGTGCCGAGCCAGAAGCGCGCGCTGGGCGGGAGCGGTGCCCCCTCCAAGGTAAGGCCATCGAAGAACTGCTGCGCGGGGTCATAGGGGGCGAGCCAAGGGGCGGCGAGCGCGACTGCGGTCAGCAGCAGGACCGCGGCGAGCGCGGCCAATGCCAATCTATCGCGGCGGAACTGCTTCCACGCCTCGCCCATTCTGCCTCCCCGAAAGCGCCGATGTTAGTTCGCCGCAGCGCCCGCGGCGATCACAACCTTGGCAAGCATACCCCCAAAAGAGGGGGCGAATCGGGCTTCCGCCGGCCGCGGGCGCTGGCTATAATCCTGACCATGCGTTCAAGAATTCTATGCTGTCCCGGCGACGTGCGGTCTCAATCCTCCCACAGTGAGTCCGCGCCGGCAGCGCGAACGCTCGACTCTCCCAATTTCGCCAGGTAGGCAAGGCACTTCAAAGCGGGGTGGCTCCGGCTGCCCCGCTTTTTTCACGGCCTTAGGCTTGCTAGCGTTCGCGGGATGAAACGGGCGATCGGCCGGAA
>DATBBO010000616.1:0-1550 GCA_036270995.1 Dongiaceae bacterium
GTGATCCAGGCCGATGGGGGAACCCGCACCGCCGCCATCACCGGGAGCTATGTCGCCCTGGCACTCGCCTTCCGCTACCTGCAGAAGATCGGCGCCGTCACCAAGCTGCCGCTCGAGGGGCAGGTGAGCGCCGTCTCCTGCGGGATCGCCAAGGGGCGGCCGGTCCTCGACCTCGACTACGAGGAGGACAGCACCGCCGAGGCCGATGCCAATTTCGTCTTCACCAGCGAGGGCGGGATCGTCGAGATCCAGGGCACGGCGGAGCAAAAGCCCTTCGCCGAGCAGGACTTCCTCGCCATGCTGGCGCTGGCCCGCAAAGGCTGCGCCGAGCTCGCCGCGCTCCAGCGCCAGGTGCTTGGGGCAGATTGAGATGGCGCGGCATTTCCAGGGCGGCCGGCTCGTCATCGCCAGCCACAATCAGGGCAAGGTCCGGGAGATCGGGGAGCTCCTGGCGCCCTATGCGGCCGACTGCGTCTCGGCGGCGGAGCTCGGCCTGCCGGAGCCGGAGGAGACGGCGGAGACCTTCGCCGGCAATGCGGAGATGAAGGCGCTGACCGCGGCGGGAGCCGCGGGGCTGCCGGCCCTGGCGGATGATTCCGGCCTTGCGGTCGATGCGCTCGGCGGCGCGCCCGGGGTCTTCTCGGCCCGCTGGGCCGGGCCGATGCGGGATTTCGCCATGGCCATGCAGCGGGTCGAGCGTCAGCTCGGGCATGACGCGGACCGCCGCGCCCATTTCATCTGTGTCCTGGCGCTGGCCTGGCCGGACGGCCACGTCGAAGCCTTCGAGGGCCAGGTCCATGGCCAGCTCGTCTGGCCGCCGCGGGGCGAGCGCGGTTTCGGCTATGATCCGATCTTCCTGCCCGAGGGCCGCAGCCTGACCTTCGGCGAGATGGACCCTGCCGGCAAGCATGACATCAGCCACCGGGCCGAAGCCTTCCGCCGGCTGGTCGCCGCCTGTTTCCAGAAATGAGCCTGGCGCTCATGGACCGGGCGATCGCGAACAGGGCGGATCAGGACCCCGGCTTCGGCCTCTATCTGCATTGGCCCTTCTGCCGGTCGAAATGCCCCTATTGCGATTTCAACAGCCATGTGCGCGAGCGCATCGACCAGGGACGCTGGCGCCAGGCGCTGCTCGCGGAGCTCGACCACTATGCGTCCGAGACCCGGGGCCGCCGGCTTGCCAGCATCTTCTTTGGCGGCGGCACACCGTCTCTCATGGAGCCGGCAACGGCGGCGGCGCTGATCGAGCGCGCGGCGCGGCATTGGTCCGTGGGCCCCGAGCTGGAGATCACGCTCGAGGCAAATCCCACATCGGTTGAGGCGGCGAATTTCGCGGCCCTCGCCGCCGCCGGGGTCAACCGGCTGTCGCTCGGCATACAGGCGCTGGAGGATCCCGCGCTGCGCTTTCTCGGCCGCGGCCACAGCGCATCGGAGGCGCTCGCGGCCCTCGATCTTGCCCGCCGGCATTTCCCGCGCTTCAGCTTTGATCTGATCTATGCCCGGCCCGGACAGACGGAGGCCGATTGGGCCGCGGAGCTCGAACGCGCCCT
>DATBBO010000617.1:0-3311 GCA_036270995.1 Dongiaceae bacterium
CATGCCTCAACGATATGTTAATTAGTGTAGAATGTCCCGGGGGAGTAGTAATAGGCTGTATGTCTCGGGCTGCCGCCTCACAGCTTGATCCCGCGTCTCAGGCGCGCGTCGTCGAAGCTCCGGCGGAGGCTGCCGGGGCGCCGGGCAGCCTTGCCGAATTCACCACCACTGGCGTCGCACCCAGGGAACGGCTCTCCTTCTGGCGCGACGGCGTGCTGAAGCGCATGGTCCCGCTCGAGGCCCTGGATGGGACGCGGCCATTCGAAGCGCGGCTGCGGCGAGTCGTCGGCAGAGATGCAGAGCTGGTGGAGCACAGCTCCGATGCGATCCTCGCCGAGCGCAGCCAGGAGCGCTGCGCCAGCGACGGCATCGATGACATCAGCGTCGATCTCATGGTCGATTGCGTCAGCGCCCGGATGGATCATGGCGGCGAACGCCGGGTTCGCAGCGGGGATATCTGCATCGTCGACTATGCGCGCCCGGCCCAGGTCGTCCGCTCCCGCCACCGGGCCGGCGGGCTGATCATCTCGCGCCGCCGGGTCTGTGAGGCTCTCGGTGCCGATCCGGCGCCGCTCTCCGGGCGCAGTCTGCCGATGAAAGGCCTGGGCATGGTGTTGCGCTCGCATCTCAGGCTGAGCCTGGAGGAGGCGCCGCGCCTGGCGCCGGCAGAGCGTCTCGTGGCGATCGCCGCTGGAGTCGACATGACGCTGGCGGTGCTCCAGGCCGAGGGCCGCGGTGCCGCCGATGTCGAGCAGTTTGAAGGGGGCTTCTATCATGCCGCCTGTCGGCTGATCGAGCGTGACTGTGCCGATCCTGAGCTTACGCCCGAGATCGTCGCCATCTCCTTGGGCTCCTCGCGCGCCTCGCTCTACCGCGTCTTCCTCCGGCATGGCGAAAGCGTCTCGGCGATGATCTGGGAGAAGCGCCTCGTGCGCGCCTGGCGCATGCTGACCAGCCCCGGCCACGAGGATCTGCTCATCTCCGAGATCGCCTTTCGCAACGGCTTCCTGGATCAGCCCACCTTCAACCGCATGTTCAAGCGGCGTTTCGGCCTTACGCCCCGAGAGGTACGGATAACTGCCAGCACCGCGACGGAGGCGCCAAGCTTCGCTCTGATGTCCGCATCGGCGGAAATCTCTTTACCAAAGCGACCCAGATAGCGGATCGTTGCTCTCCTCCCTGTCCGGGGAGGCAGAATCCAGGGAGGCAAGAGTGACAGAAGCTCGTCCGGCTCAGCCCTCGAGGTCGGTCCTGCGGCGTGCGGGCTGCACGCTTCTTGGCCTGCTGCTCGCAAGCCTTGCCGGCACCACTTCCGCCGGCGCGGCCAGCGACCCGAGCCTGATCGAGAAGGGTCAGTACATCGCCCGCCTCGCCGATTGCATGGCATGCCACACGCGGGTGGGTGGCACGCCTTTTGCCGGCGGGCTGGAGATGAGCACGCCCTTCGGCAGCCTCACCACCCCCAATATCACCCCCGATCCGGACACCGGCATCGGCAATTGGACCGATGAGGAATTCTTCCGGGCGGTGACCGACGGGATCGGCCGCCACGGCGAATACCTCTACCCGGTGATGCCCTTCACCTCCTACACGAAGATGACGCGAAGCGACGTCATGCCCATCAAGGCCTATCTGTTCTCGCTGAAACCCGTCTATGCGCCCCGCGCGCCGAACCACATGGCCTTCCCCTTCGATATCCGCTCGACTCTGGTTGTCTGGCGCGAGCTCTATTTCCACCCCGGCGTCTACGAGCCGGATCCGAAGGAATCGGCCGCGTGGAACCGCGGGGCCTACATCGTCGAAGGTCCGGGCCATTGCGGGGAGTGCCACTCGCCGCGCAACATCCTGGGCGGTACTGAGAGCTCGAAGAGCCTTTCGGGCGGCCAGCTCGGCAATTGGCTCGCCCCGAACATCTCCTCCGATCCGCGCTGGGGAATCGGAGACTGGTCGGTCCCGGACATCGTCACCTTCCTCAAGACAGGCTCGCAGAAGACCGAGGGCGTGGCCTTCGGCCCGATGGCGGAGGTCGTCCATGACAGCCTGCGCTATGCGACGGCCGACGATCTGACCGCGGTTGCCGAGTTCCTGAAATCAGGGCCCGAGCGCGTGCCGGCGCCGGCCCAACAGCTTGCGACCCGCAGCGATCTGCAGCGCGGGCAGAAGATCTACCTCAACAATTGCGCCCAGTGCCATCAGGACAAAGGCCGCGGCATTCCCGGCGTGGTGCCCAACCTGGCCGCCAATGCGGCGGTCAATCAGGACCAGCCGAACGATGTGGTCGATGCCGTGCTGAACGGACTTCACGGCACCGGCAATTACGGGACCATGCCGAGCTTCGCCGGCGCGCTCGACGACCAGGATGTCGCGGATGTCGTGAACTATGTGCGCAGCGGCTGGGGCAACAAGGCGCCCACCAACGCGACGCCGGCGCTGGTGGCGAGCCTTCGCAAGCCCGGGACCGCGGGCGGGGCAGGCAGCGAGGCGGCGCGTGACTTCGGCTGCCCAGCGGTGGGCTCGGCGGAGATTCCCAATGTGCTGGCCGATCCGGAGGAGGCGAGCTTCCTGGTCAGCGCCAATGATGCCGATATGGGCAACAAGATCGACGAGCTGCTCTACCGCATTCAGAACAACTATCCGGGGATCTCCTCGACCGCACTGTTCGATAGCATGGATGCCGCCTATTGCCCGGTGGTGGCGAACCAGCCCGGCCTGACCATCGGCCAGAAGAGGGCGATGCTGGCGCGCTTCAACAACCAGCTGCAGCAGCGCATCAGCATCATCGGCGCAGGCGCCGGCGACGAGATTCTGGCGACTGTACCGCTGCCGCCCAGCATCATGCAGCTCATCAACGACGCAGCAGCAGCCAAGCATGAAACGCCTGCGAAGTGGATGGGCCAGGCCCTCACAAAGGCGGCGGCCGGCCAGCAATAGGGCGCCGACATCGGTTGAGGATGCATCCGCCGCGCAAAGCGGTACACTGCGCTCAGGGGAATCGGTGCTGGGCGCGGGGCGCTCAAGGTCCTTCGGCCGGGGACCAGGTGTGCGGCCGGACACCGGACCAAAGGGGATCCACTGGAGATTAGCGCACCAGATCAATAACTTAGCTGACCTGCGGTCAACCGCAGTTGGCGTGAGACTGGTCTAAGGGGGCTGTTTGTCCGTTTTTTACGATCGCGCCGCCGACGTCATCCGCACGATCTACGACAGCCGGATCGAGGCGCCGCCGGTGCTTGATCTCGACCAGAACTTCCCGGGTGGATGGAAATTCGTCGAAGCCTGGCGCGAGATCCGTGCCGAGGCCATGGCGGTCG
>DATBBO010000618.1:0-12539 GCA_036270995.1 Dongiaceae bacterium
CCTCCAGATCGCTCCAGAGATCCGCAAAACCACACACCCACGCTTCCAGAAACACGCAAAGCAACAGGTCCGTTGAACCAGCTACCGCCAGCCCAAGACCGCCGCCCGCGCATCCCTTCTCACATACCACAATGTCAGACAACAACGCCCGTTCGACCGAAGACGCGCGAACCACCAAGTCCCTTCACGGGCCTTGGTGACCCTTTGCGCCCCGTCGGCGCATGCCGACAATCAAAAGAGCGGTGCAGAAACCTGCACGGGCCCGCTTTCGCGGGCGGCTGCCGTCTTACGACGGCGGAAGGCCCTATTTAGGCTCTGGCATGCCAACTGTCCAGAGCAAATCGCTACTGTTTCTATCGAAACGTCAGAATTCTGTGGATTACAGAAGACCCAGCGCCCGAAGCTCGGATGCCAGCTTTTCCGGCAACTCGTCCGCGGGCTGACCCTTCACTAGATCGGGAGGCGCATCCTCGTTTTCAAGATAGCGCCAGCCCTGGAAAGGCCGATGGAATCGGGGTTGAACGCGAGTCAGCCTCCGCCCGAGAACGATGGCGCACCACACGCCCTCCTCATCCTCGCGGCGCTCCAGCTTCATGATCCGCTGACGCACCCGGACCTGTCCCTTGATCACCCAATAGAGCGATCCGCCGGCGGTGATCTCCGCCGCCCGCTTCGGATGGTTGCGGGTCCAATGCTCCGGCGGCAACGATCGCTTGCGCTGCCACTGGGCCAAGTCCTCAACGCTGTCGCAGCCGACACAAAGCTTGATGAGATGGAGCATGATGTCGGCTCCTAGGCACCTTTTGCTGCAGCGCGGTCGGCCGCGGCGGATCTTGCCCGCGAGACTTTGGAGACCGGCGGGCGGCCCAGCTTCTCCGAGATGAAGCTTCCCGCTGCGATCAGCGCGTCGAGATCCACCCCCGTCTCGATATTCAGCCCCTGAAGCATGTAGAGCACATCCTCGCTCGCCACATTACCGCCCGCTCCCGGCGCGTAGGGGCAGCCGCCCAGCCCGGCCACGGAGCTGTCCACGACTGAGACGCCGCACTCCAGCGCCGCCAGGATGTTCGCGAGCGCCTGCCCATAGGTATCGTGGAAATGCACCGCCAGTCGCTCCATGGGTAGTATTCTCGCGACAGCCTCGATCATCGCCGCGGCCTTGCCAGGTGTGCCAACACCGATGGTATCGCCAAGCGAGATCTCATAGCAGCCCATCTCCGCCAAGCGAAGGGCGACCTCCGCAACTTTCTGCGGCGCTACCTTCCCCTCATAGGGACAGCCAAGCACGCAAGAGACATAGCCTCGCACCTTGACCCCGGCCGATTTGGCCGCGCTCATCACCGGGGCGAAGCGCGTCAGGCTCTCGGCGATGGAGCAGTTGATATTGCGCTGCGAAAAGCTCTCCGACGCAGCGGCGAAAACCGCGACCTCCTCGGCCTTCGCCGCCATTGCCGCCTCGAAGCCTTTGAGATTGGGGACCAGCACCGGATACGAAGTGCCGGGGCGGCGGGTGATGCCGGCTATGACCTCGGCGCCATCGGCCATCTGGGGGACCCATTTCGCCGAAACGAAGCTCGTTGCCTCGACGACCGCAAGCCCCGTCGCCGAGAGCCTGTCTATGAGGGCGATCTTGACCGCGGCCGGCAAGATCTCCGCCTCGTTCTGCAGCCCGTCCCGGGGGCCTACCTCGACCATGCGAACCTTGGCCGGCAGATCGTTCATTTTTCGAAATCGAGGACGAGCAGTGCCGCCCCCTCCTCCACCAGATCGCCTGCGGCATAGTCGAGACTTTCGACCACGCCATCGGCCGGCGCCAGCACGCTATGCTCCATTTTCATCGCCTCCAGCACCAAAAGCGTGTCGCCACGCTTCACCCTGGCACCCGGGCCGACATGGAGCTGCACGATCCGGCCCGGCATCGGCGCCGTCAGCCGGCCGGAGGGCGCCTCGCGCGTCGCTGCGGCGGCAATGAGATCGACGAGCTCCAGACGCTCGGCCGTTCCATCGCAGAATATGGTGAGGCTTTGCTCCCCGCGCACCACCACCGCCTCGAAGCGCCGCCCGTCGAGGGTGATGCGAAGCCGACCCTCGCTACCTAGCGCTACGAACTCGGCGGGTTTGACCTCGGCACCGAAATCGAGGGCCAGCCCGTCGCGCCCGTAATGGACCGTGACGAGCCGCTCGCCACCGCCCAGCAGGAAGCGGAATTCCCGCCGCGCCTCGAGGTTTAGGCGCCAGCCATCCATGGCATACCAGGGCGAATAAGGATCCCCCGATGCGGCCGCCGCGCGCCGCGCAGCTTCCTGCTGGTGGAGTACGAGCCTTCCTACACCGGCGGCGAGGACCCGTTCCGGATCCAGCGCGAAGGGCGCAAAGAGGGAGTCGTGATGGCGCTCGATGAAGCCGGTGTCGACCTCTTCCGCGGCGAAGGCGGGATGGGCCGCCAGAGCTCTCAGGAAGGACACATTGCTGGTTATCCCAACGATCTCCACCCGACCGAGGGCGTCCACAAGGCGCCGGCGCGCCTGTTCTCGATTCACATCCCAGACGATCAGCTTGGCCAGCATCGGATCGTAATGGACAGTGATCTCATCCCCCGGCCGCACACCGCTGTCGATGCGGACATGCCGATTGCCTGCCGGCAAGGTGAAATGCTGCAGACGCCCGGTCGAGGGCAGGAAATCGCGCGCCGGATCCTCGGCATAGATCCGGGCCTCGAAGGCATGGCCGCGCGCGGCGACGTCTTTCTGCGCCACCGGCAGAGCCTCGCCGGATGCGACCCGGAGCTGCCATTCGACAAGGTCGAAGCCGGTGATCATCTCGGTGACCGGATGCTCTACCTGGAGGCGGGTGTTCATCTCCATGAAGAAGAACTCGCCCGACCGGTCGAGGATGAATTCGATGGTCCCGGCGCCGACATAGCCGATGGCGCTGGCCGCGGCGACTGCAGCCTCGCCCATGCGCCGCGCGAGCTCGGTGGATAGCCCGGGCGCGCGAGCCTCCTCGATCACCTTCTGGTGCCGGCGCTGGATCGAGCAGTCCCGCTCGAAGAGGTGCAGCACATGGCCGTGGCTGTCGGCAAAGACCTGGAGCTCCACATGGCGCGGCCCCAGCAGGTATTTCTCAACCAGCATCCTGTCATCGCCGAAGGCCGAAGCCGCCTCGCGCCGGGCAGAAGCCAGGGCGGCGGCGAACTCGGCGGGCTTGTCGACCCGGCGCATGCCCTTGCCGCCGCCGCCGGCCGAGGCTTTGAGCAGCACGGGGTAGCCGATGCGCCTGGCCGCCGCGGCCAAGGCCTCGTCGGACTGATCGGCGCCGTGATAACCCGGAACGACAGGGACATTGGCCCTCTCCATGAGCGCCTTAGCCTCGCTCTTCGAGCCCATGGCCCGGATGGCGGCTGGTGGCGGGCCGATGAAGACGAGGCCGGCGGCTGCGCAGGCTTCGGCGAACACCGCATTCTCCGAGAGGAAGCCATAGCCCGGATGGACGGCCTCTGCGCCGCTTGCCTTCGCCGCAGCGATGATCTTCTCGACCGCCAGATAGCTCTCCCGGGCGGGCGGCGGGCCGATGGCGACCGCTTCATCCGCCAGCTCCGCATGCCAGGCATGGGCATCGGCCTCGGAATAGACCGCGACCGTGGTGACGCCCAGCCGCCGCGCCGTGCGGATGATGCGGCAGGCGATCTCGCCCCGGTTGGCAATGAGGATCTTGGCGAACATCAGCTGGGCTTGTCCGCCTTGGGCCAGACCGGCTTGCGCTTCTCGAGAAAGGCCGCGACCCCTTCGCGACCCTCGGCGCCGGCGCGCTGTCGGGCGATGCGCCGGGCTGTCTCGGCCCGCAGCGCGGCATCGATGGGCCGGCCGGTTACATCGGCGATGAGGCGCTTGGCCTCGGCCATGGCCACGGGCCCGTTCCGGCCGAGAAGATCGGCGAGGCGCGCGCCTTCCGCGGCCAGCTCCGCAACAGGCACCACCGCGCTCACCAGGCCGAGCGCCATGGCCTGGCGCGCATCGAAGCGCTCAGCCGTCAGGAAATAGCGGCGCGCGGCGCGCGGGCCGATGGCGGCGATGACATAGGGGCTGATTGCCGCCGGGATCAGGCCGAGACGCACCTCCGACAGGGCGAACTGGGCATCCTCCGCCGCAAGGGCGATATCGCAGGCTGCGACCAGCCCGACTCCGCCGCCCATGGCCGCACCCTGGACCAGGGCGATGGTTGGCTTGGGCAGGGAGTCGAGACGATGCAACATCTCCGCCATCGCCTGCGCATCGGCCTCGTTCTCGGCCAGGGTGTAGCCGGCCATGCGCTTCATCCAGGCGAGGTCGGCGCCGGCGGAAAAGCTCTTCCCCCTGCCGGCCAGGAGCACCACCCGGACCGATGCATCCCCCGCGAGCTCCGCCAGTGCGTGGCTGAGCTCGCCGATCAGCGCGTCGTCGAAGGCGTTGTGCCGCTCGGGGCGATTCAGCCAGAGGGTCGCCGCGGCGCCGTTGCGCTCGACCGAAATCCCGCTCACATGCGGAACACGCCGAAGCGCGTCTCCTCGATGGGCGCATTGAGCGCCGCCGAAAGCCCGAGGCCCAGCACGCGGCGGCTGTCCGCGGGCGCGATGATGCCATCATCCCAGAGCCTGGCACTGGCATAGTAGGGGTGGCCCTGGCGCTCGTACTGATCGCGGATCGGCGTCTTGAATGCCTCCTCCGCCTCGGCGGTCCACGGTGTCTTCATGTTTTCCTTTTTTACCTGGGCCAGGACCGAAGCGGCCTGCTCGCCGCCCATCACCGAAATTCGGGCATTGGGCCACATCCAGAGGAAGCGCGGCCCATAGGCCCGTCCGCACATGCCGTAGTTCCCGGCGCCGAAGCTGCCGCCGATGATGAGGGTCAGCTTCGGCACGCGCGCCGTCGCCACGGCCATCACCAGCTTCGCCCCGTCTTTGGCGATCCCGCCCGCCTCGTATTTGCGCCCGACCATGAAGCCCGTGATGTTCTGCAGAAAGATCAGCGGGATGCCGCGCTGGGCGCAAAGCTCGATGAAATGTGCGCCCTTGAGCGCAGATTCCGAGAACAGGATCCCGTTATTGGCGACGATGCCGATGGGATAGCCGTAGAGCCGCGCGAAGCCGCAGACCAGCGTTGCGCCATAGAGCTGCTTGAACTCGTCGAAGAGGCTGGCGTCTACCAGCCGGGCGATGACTTCGCGGACGTCATAGGGCTTCTTGGCATCGGCCGGAACGATCCCGTCGAGCTCCTCCGGATCGAAGCGAGGCTCGACCGGCTCGCGGAAGTCGAGAATGGATGCCTTCGGCCGATTGAGATGCGCCACCGCCCGACGGCAGAGCACCAGGGCGTGAGCGTCGTTCAAGGCGTAGTGATCGGCGACGCCCGACCGGCGCGCATGGACTTCCGCACCCCCCAGCTCCTCGGCGCTCACTTCCTCCCCCGTCGCTGCCTTTACCAGCGGCGGACCCGCCAGGAAAATGGTGCCCTGGTTGCGGACGATGATGGCCTCGTCCGACATGGCCGGCACATAGGCGCCGCCCGCCGTACAGGAGCCCATGACCGCAGCGATCTGAGGAATGCCTGCGGCCGACATCGTGGCCTGGTTGAAGAAGATGCGGCCGAAATGGTCGCGATCGGGAAAGACCTCGTCCTGGCGCGGCAGATTCGCTCCGCCGGAATCGACCAGATAGATGCAGGGCAGCCGGTTCTGCAGCGCGATCTCCTGCGCGCGCAGATGCTTCTTCACCGTCAGCGGATAGTAGGTGCCCCCTTTGACAGTTGCGTCATTGACGACGATGACGCATTCGCGGCCCGCGACACGGCCTATGCCGGTGATGATTCCCGCCGCCGGGACGATCTCGTCATAGACGTCATGGGCGGCCAGCTGAGAGAGCTCGAGAAAAGGCGTGCCGGGATCGAGCAACAGCTCAATGCGATGACGTGGCGAAAGCTTGCCGCGGGAAAGATGGCGCGCCATGGCCTTCTCGCCGCCGCCCTTTTCGATGGCCGCGACCTGCCGGCGCAGATCCTCGACGAGGCCTTGCATGATCTCGGCATTGGCTCGGAAGGCCTGCGAGCGCGGACTGATCTGCGAGGTCAGTGGCGGCATGAAGCGACGCCGTTCTCCCAAGCTTGGTACCCGATCCCGGCGCCCAGCATCCCCAGGCTTTTACCGGCGGGCAAGGGAAAACCCATCTCTACCACCCGCCGGTCGCGAGCCAGCGCTCGACATGCTCCAGCCGGTCATGGCCCCAGAAGGGCTCGCCGTCGACGATGAAGAACGGCGAGCCGAAGACGCCGCGGGCCAGTGCCTCATCGGTGGCCTCGCGCAGCCTCGCCTTGGTCTCCGGTTCCCCCACGCCCCGCTCGACCCCCTCGATACCCAGGCCGCGCGCGATCTCGGCAACGCTCGCCACCGGGGTCACATCCCGCCCCTCGCCGAAGGCCGCGTGATAGATCGCCTTGGCGAGCGCCTTGGAGCGCGCCGCGTCGCCGACCCAGTAGCAGGCGCGGCTCGCGGCAAGCCCGAAGAATGGAAAGGGCTCGGGCAGCGTCAGCGGCACGCCCAGCAGCCGGGCCGAGCGGGCGAAATCCCGTTTGGCATATTCCCCGCGCAGCGGCTGCCCGACCAGCGGCTTCTGGCCCGTCACCTTGAAGGCCGCCCCCAGGACGAAGGGCCGCCAAGTGACATCGCGCCCGTGGCGCGCGGCGATCGCATCGATCCGGGTCGAGGCGAGATAGCCATAGGGCGAGGAGAAATCGAAATAGAAGTCGACCGGATCGGCCATCATCCCTCTCCCGATGCCGCAAATGGCGGCGGAGCTTGTCCGGGTCCGAGCACAGCACCGAGGCCGACATCTCCTCTGCCGGAGCAAGGGGGCAGACTGTTGCCTCCCGGCCACATTTCCTGTTTCTGCAGGAAATCTGCAGGGCCTTCCTTTCCCGCAACGTAAAACATCAGGATATACGTAGACGGCGTAAATGTCAAACGGAAATCGCGTCTCGTCGCCATCATTCCTCGGCGATGCTGCGGGAAATGATCATGCGCTGAATGTCGCTGGTGCCTTCATAGATCTTGCAGACCCGGACATCGCGATAGATCCGCTCCACGGGAAAATCCGCCAGGTATCCGTAGCCGCCATGAATCTGGATGGCATCGGAGGCGACCTCCTCCGCCATTTCGCTTGCATGGAGCTTGGCCATGGCGGCGAGCTTGAGGCTGGGATGACCAAGATCGCGCTGCCGGGCCGCGGCGTGGGTAAGGGCTCTGGCGGCCTCGATCTTGGTCGCCATGTCCGCGAGCCGGAAGGCGACCGCCTGATGCTCGATGATCGGCTTGTTGAAGGCCACGCGCTGGCGCGCATAAGTGAGCGCCGCCTCGTAAGCCGCGCGCGCCAGACCGAGGGCTTGAGCTGCGATGCCGATGCGCCCGCTCTCGAGATTGGCGAGCGCGATCTTCAGACCCTGACCCTCGGCCCCGAGCCGCGCGTCGAGAGGAACCCGGCAGGTCTCCAGCACGATATGGGCCGTGTCGGAGGCATGCTGGCCAAGCTTCGTCTCCAGCCGCGTCACCTTGAAGCCGGGCGTGTCGGTCGGAATCAGAAAGGCGCTGATGCCGCGCTTTCGCGCCGCCGGATCGGTCACCGCGAAGACCACCGCGATTGCCGCCTTGCTGCCGTTGCTGACGAACTGCTTGGCGCCGTCCAGAACGTAGCTGTCGCCGTCACGCCGTGCGCGCGTCTTGATCCCAGCGGCGTCGGAACCGGCATCGGGCTCGGTGAGGCAGAAGCAGGCCAGCATCTCGCCCCGCGCCATCGCACGCAGATAACGCCGCTTCTGGGCCTCGCTGCCGAAGCCCAGGACCGGCAGGCAGCCGACGGAGTTGTGCACGGCCATGATTGTGCTACAGGAGCCGTCGCCGGCCGCGATCTCCTCCACCGCCAGGGCGTAGGTCAGGTAGTCGACCCCGGCGCCGCCCCATTCCTCCGGCACCAGCATGCCGAGAAGCCCAAGCTCGCCCATTGCCGCAACCGCTTCGGCGGGAAAGCGGGCTTCGCGATCCCATTCGGCGGCGAAAGGGGCGAGGCGCTCGGCGGCGAAGCTGCGCGCCATGTCCCGGATCATCCTTTGATGCTCGGTCAGATCCATGGAGCTCGTCCCGCAGACGCGGATTAGGGGGTTAGCCTTTCCTGCGCCGAGGGGTGTGGCTGCGTCGCTCCTTGGCCCGCCGCCGAGCCGTCACCTCGATCTCGATGCGCATGCGCGAGTCGACGAGGCCGGCGACAATGGCGGTCGAGGCGGGCCGGATCTCACCGAAATACTGGCCGAGGAGCGGGGCGACCTCTGCCCAATCCTTGGCGCGTGGCACGATGTAGTTCGCGCGGACGACATCGGTGAGGCTGGCTCCGGCCTGCTTGAGAGCGGCGGCGATATTGCGGAAGGCCTGGTGCACCTGCTCCGCCAGGTCGCTGGAAATCGACATGGCGGCGTAGTCGAAGCCCGTGGTGCCGGCCACGAACACCCATTCGCCATCGACCACGGCGCGCGAGTAGCCCGCCGTGCGTTCGAAGGGAGAACCGGAGGAGATCAATCGACGGGTCATGAAATCAGTCCTTCTTGGCGCGGCGGGGCCGCCGCAGGAGCTCGCCTCCGCAATTGGGGCAGACATGACTCATGGCATCGGCGCAAGGGCCGCACCAGGTGCATTCATAGCTGCAGATATAGGTTTCGGCGGAATCGGCCGCGAGCGGCTTGCCGCATTTCTCGCAGGATCCGCGCATCTCGAGCGACATCGCCCTCACCCCGTCTCGTTGAACAGCTCGCGGCCGATCAGCATGCGGCGGATCTCGCTGGTGCCGGCGCCGATCTCGTAGAGCTTGGCATCGCGCAGCAGCCGGCCGGTGGGAAAGTCGTTGATATAGCCATTGCCACCCAGCGACTGGATCGCCTCGAGCGCCATCCAGGTCGCCTTCTCGGCGGCAAAGAGGATGGCGCCCGCCGCATCCTTGCGCGTCGTCCGGCCGCTGTCGCAGGCTCTCGCCACGGCGTAGACATAGGCGCGGGCGGCATTCATCACCGTGTACATGTCGGCGATCTTGCCCTGCATGAGCTGGAATTCGCCGATCGGCTGTCCGAACTGGTGGCGCTGATGGATATAGGGCAGCACCACGTCCAGGCAGGCCTGCATGATTCCGAGGGGTCCACCGGCGAGCACGGCGCGCTCGTAATCGAGGCCGCTCATGAGCACGCGCACGCCTTCGTTCGCGCCGCCCAGGAGGTTCTCCTCGGGGATTTCGCAATCGATGAAGACCAGCTCGCAGGTGTTGGAACCGCGCATGCCGAGCTTGTCCAGCTTGGGCGAGGTGGTGAAGCCCTTCATGCCCTTCTCGACGATGAATGTGCTGATGCCCCTGGGTCCGGCGGAGGCATCGGTCTTGGCATAGACCACGAGGACATCGGCGTCGGGACCGTTGGTGATCCACATCTTGGCGCCGTTCAGCACGTAGCGTCCGCCACGCCACTCCGCCCGGGTCCGCATGGAGACGACGTCGGAGCCCGCACCGGGCTCGCTCATGGCAAGTGCCCCCACATGCTCTCCGGAGATCAGCTTCGGCAGGTATTTCGCCCGCTGGGCCGCATTGCCGTTGCGGCGAAGCTGGTTGACGCAGAGATTGGAATGGGCGCCGTAGCTGAGCCCCACGCTCGCCGAGGCGCGGCTGATCTCCTCCATGGCGACGGCATGCTCGAGATAGCCCATGCCGGCGCCGCCCTGCTCCTCCTCGACCGTGATGCCGAGGAGGCCGAGGGCCCCCAGCTTGGGCCAGAGATCCATGGGAAAACTGTTGGAGCGGTCGATCTCCGCGGCGCGGGGCGCGATCTCCGCGGCGGCGAAGCCGGCCAGCTGCTCGCGCAGCATGTCGACGGTATCCCCGAGAGCGAAATCGAGCCCGTTCATGGCCTTACAGTAACCTCCCCTCAAGCGAAGGCAACAGGGCCGGGACCGGCCCGCGGATCACTTTATAGCGCCAAGCGCGTGGGCCTGGGCCTCGGCCACCGTCACCGCCGTCATATTGACCAGCCCCCGCACGGAGATCGTGGGCGTCACGATATTGGCCGGCTGGGCCACCCCCATCAGGATGGGGCCGATGGACAGCCCCTCGCCCAGCTGGCGAAGCAGCCCGAGGGCGAGATTGGAGGCATCCATGGTCGGCATGACCAGGAGATTAGCCGGCCCCGACAGGTGCGAGTTGGGAAACAGCCGCTCGCGCAGCTCGGGCGAGACGGCGAGCTCGGCCTGCATCTCCCCCTCGATCTCGAAATCCGGCTGGGCGGCCAGGACAAGGGCCAGTGCCGCCCGCATCTTGCGTGCCGAGGGCTCGTCGCTGGTCCCGAAGCTGGAATGAGAGAGCAGTGCGGCTTTCGGCTCGATCCCGAAGCGGCGCACCGCCTCGGCCGCCATGAGAGTCATCTCGGCGATGCATTCCGCCGGGGGCTCGGCCATGACATGGGTATCGCAGAGGAAGAAGGCCCCCTTGCGCAAGACGAGCACCGTGAGCGCCGAGAGCGCCTGCACGCCCGGGCGCAGGCCGATGATGTCGCGCACATGGCGCAGATGCCGGTGATAGCGGCCGTCGACACCGCAGATCATCGCATCCGCATGGCCCTGCTTCACCATGAGCGCGGCGATGATCGTGGTACGCGTGCGCACCTCGGTCCGGGCTTCGTCAGGCGTAACGCCGCGCCGCTCCATCAGCCGGTGATAGAGCGTCCAGTAGTCCTTGTAGCGCCGGTCGCTCTGGGGATCGACCAGCTCGAAATCCTGCTCCGGCTTGATCCGGAGGCCGAGCTGGCGCAGGCGGCTCTCGATCACGCGGCGCCGCCCGATCAGGATCGGCTGTGCCAGCTTCTCGTCGATCGCGGTCTGAACGGCGCGCAGCACCCGCTCATCCTCGCCCTCCGCATAGACCACCCGTTTGGGATCGCGCCGCGCCCGGTCGAACAAGGGCTTCATCACTAGGCCCGTGCGGAAGACGAACTGGCTCAGCCTGTCGCGATAGGCGGAAAAATCGGCGATGGGACGCGTCGCCACCCCGCTCTCGATCGCCGCCTTGGCGACCGCGGGCGCGATCTCCACGATCAGGCGCGGATCGAAGGGCCGGGGGATCAGATAGTCAGGGCCGAAGGCCGGCGTCTCCCCACCATAGGCCTGCGCCACGATGTCCGAAGGCTCGGCCCGGGCGAGCGCCGCCAGCGCCTCCACGCAGGCCTTCTTCATCGCTTCGTTAATGGTGGTGGCACCGACATCCAGCGCGCCGCGGAAAATGAAGGGAAAGCAGAGGACGTTGTTGACCTGGTTCGCATAGTCCGACCGGCCGGTGGCGATCACCGCATCCTGGCGGACGGCCCTGACCTCCTCGGGCATGATCTCGGGCGTCGGATTGGCGAGGGCGAAGACCAGCGGCTTGGCCGCCATCCGCTCGACCATCTCGGGCTTCAGCACCCCCGGCGCCGAAAGCCCGAGGAAGATATCCGCATCCCCGATCACCTCTCCCAGGCTCCGCGCCTTCGTTTTCCTGGCATAGCGCGCCTTGCGCGGGTCCATCAGCTCCTGCCGGCCCTCGAAGACCACGCCTGCGATGTCGGTCACCGTGATGTTGGCGATCGGCAGGCCGAGATCGACCAGGAGATCGAGGCAGGCGAGCGCAGCGGCTCCGGCGCCCGAGGCCACCAGCTTCACCTTGTCCAGTGCCTTGCCGACGACGCGCAGCCCGTTCAGCAGCGCCGCGGCGACGATGATCGCGGTGCCATGCTGGTCGTCATGAAAGACGGGGATGCGCATGCGGTTGCGCAGCTTCTCCTCGACCTCGAAGCATTCGGGCGCCTTGATGTCCTCGAGGTTGATCGCGCCGAAGGTGGGCTCCAGGGAGGCGATGATGTCCACCAGCCGGTCCGGATCGCGCTCGGCAATCTCGATGTCGAAGACGTCGATCCCGGCGAAAGTCTTGAACAGGACCGCCTTGCCCTCCATCACCGGCTTCGCCGCCAGGGGACCGATGGCGCCGAGGCCCAGCACGGCAGTGCCGTTGGAGATGACGGCGACCAGATTGCCCCGTGCCGTGACGCGAGCCGCCTCCATCGGATCCTCGACGATCGCCTGGCAGGCCGCAGCCACCCCCGGCGAATAGGCGAGCGCGAGATCGCGCTGATTGGCCAGCGGCTTGGTCGCGACGATGGCGAGCTTGCCCGGCGTGGGCAGGCGGTGATATTCGAGCGCGCTGTCGCTGAGCTTGTCGGTCATGCCACCTTTGCCGCCCGCCCGCCGGCAGAGAAGAATTGCCGTGCTTGATGGAAATTCAATTTAATCAGTAACTTAGGGCTGCGTGCGTAAGTACCATCTCCCGCATCCCTGAACAAGCCGGAATCGGGACCGGGAGCCGGTCCAAGCAGCGACAGAGGAGAGGAACGACCATGGACGTGCTCGTACGGCCTGCGACGACGGCGGATCTCGAGCAGGTCCACGATATCCTGGTCGAGACC
>DATBBO010000619.1:0-10930 GCA_036270995.1 Dongiaceae bacterium
CGGGCCGAACTATCCGAATATGTAAGCCGCGCTTCGGGGGTGGCGATTGGACAGAGGGGTCCGCTGGCTCACCGGGGGAATCGGGTTCCTGGCCCTGATTTTCACGGCGCTTTTTCTCATTCCCTTCTCGCCTGCGATGCCGGAGGCGGGGCTCGACGCCTCCTGGCGCTATGCCTTGAACGAGGCGGTGGCAGAGGGCCAAGTGTTCGGGCAGGGGGTGATCTTCACCTTCGGTCCACTGGGATCGGTTTTTACCGGCACGTTCCATCCGGCGACGGATACGATCATGATGGTCGGCAGCACGCTCTACGCCGCCGGCCTCTGCATCGCCTTCGCCCTCCTCGCCCACCCCCGGCGTCATGCCTTCGCGATCTTTCTGGTGGCTGCCGTCTGCCTTACCTCGCGAGACGCCGGATTTCTTGTGCTGCCTTTCGCGCTCCTTCTGGCCATCCTGCGTCTGACGCTGCCGCCCGGCTCTTCCCTGCAGCTGAGAGCCACTCCTCTGATCCTGCTGGGGATCGCCATATCGACATCAGCGGTCGCCATGGAGCCGCTCATCAAGGGCAGCTTCACGGGCGTCGCTCTTCCGCTCGGGGGCCTGGCCCTGTTCCTGTTGCTCACATGGAACTGGCGTGCCGGGTTGGGATTTGCGCTCATTGCCCTCGCGACCCTGATCGCCGGATGGGGCTTGGCCGGGCAGCCCTTGGCGCAACTGCCTCGATTCTTCATAGCGCAGGGCCCGATCATATCGGGCTACACGACCGGCATGGCGCTCGAGCATCCCAACGGGCGCCGCTCGTCTATCTGGCGGCGAGCCTTGCTCTGGCAGCCTCCTTCTATGTCTATGTGCAGCTCGTGCGGCGCACCGGCTGGCGCGGGTGGATCGCCTTTGCCGGGCTCATCTGGCTTCTGTTCGTCGCCTTCAAGGCCGGCTTCGTGCGCCAGGACACGCATGGGGCCATTGGAGCCGGCGCTCTGCTGCTCACGGGATATGCCGTTTGCCTGCCGTCGAGCCCGAAGGCCGCGCTGCCGGTCCTCGGGATCACCATTGCAGCATGGGCTTACATGATGAGCACGATCATGGCCCTCGACCATGTCCCTCCATTGCGGCAGGTCCCCGGCCTTGTCCTGGGGCAGGTCGCGGAAAGGTGGAGCGAGACGGTGGCCGGCCTCCGCACGCGTCTCGACGATCCGAGCCGGCTTGACAGCGAATTTGCGGCGGCCAAGGCGAGGATTCGCGCCCAGATGCCGCTTCCGCCGGTGACGGGTACGGTCGACATCTATCCCTGGCAGCTCTCCGCCATCCTCGCCAACGGCCTTCGTTGGTCGGGCCGGCCCGTGTTTCAGAGCTACTCCGTGTATGAGCCGAGCCTGGATGCCAGGAATGTCGCTCATCTCCGCGGCCCGGATGCACCGGACACCGTATTCTTCACCTTCTATCCGATCGATGACCGCCTGCCGGCACAGGATGACTCCGGCAGCCTCCTCCAACTGCTCGCGGCGTACGACATTGTCGGATATCGCCCGCCCTATGTGCAGCTCGCGAAGCGTGCGCCCCAAGCGCCCGTCCCTCTCGATGAGGCCGCCACCCGCATCGTCAGCGCCAGGCTGGGATCCGATATCGCCCTGGGCGATCGCGGGCCGGTCTGGGCGAGGGTGAGGCTCAAGCCGACCCTCCTGGGGCAGCTCGTCGCCGCGGCCTACAAGCTGCCGCCCCTGCATATCGTCCCTGAAGGTGGATGACGGTGAAACCGTCGAGCACCGCTACATTGCCGCTATCGGCGATGCCGGCTTCATCCTCTCGCCCTATCTGAGCTCCCCGGAAGACCTCATCTTGATGGCCTCGGGCGGCGGCGGACCACCGCGGGTCGCGTCCTTCCGCATCACGGCTGCAGGCGAGGGGCTGTGGTCGCCGCAGTTCGAGGTGGAGCTGACGCCTATCCGCCTCGCCGCCCAGCCCGCATTGCGAGGCCTCGTCTTGGCCCCATCGGTGGCCCCACCTGCCGCTTTGTCCCATCCACTCGCCTGGCTCAAGCCCGACTGCCACATCGACCTTATCAACGGCCAAAGGCCGATGGCGGATATCGTCCGGCATGGCGCTCGCCAGCGCCTCAGGCTGCAGGGCTGGACCAACGCGCCGGGAGGCACCGATGAAACCTGGATATCCCTGACCTCGCCGGCGACCGGCGAGAAGCGCTTCTTCCAGGCCCCGGCGCAGGCACGGCCCGACGTGTCCCACGCCCTCGGACTCCCCAACACGAAACGGCCAGGCTTCGACGTCACGCTGGACCTGGAAGCGGCTCAGCCACCGCAAATACTTGATATCTATTCGGTTTCAGGGGACAAGGCCTATGGCTGCAGCTTGGAATTGAGGCTGGAATAACGCAGTTTCCTGCACCATGCTCTAGCTTGGGCCGGTGAATGGAACCTCCGGCTCCATCTGGTGCGGAGGCCGCGATAGCCTAGATTCTCATGGTCGGGCGGGTGGGCCCGATGGAGGCATCTCCATGCAGTCCGCCCCTGCGAAGATACTCCCAAACGGCTCCGGCGGCTGCGCGAGGCGGCCCGGCTGGCGGTTGCTGACGGCCCTGGCCGGCGCCATGCTCGCGCTGATCGCGCAGGCGGATGCGGCCGGCCGTGCGGCGGTCCTCGATGTCCAGGGGGTCATCGGACCGGCGATGGCGGACTATGTCACACGCCAATTCGCCGGGCTCAGCCCGACGGACACGCGGCTCATCATCCTGCGGATGAACACGCCGGGCGGGCTCGATACCTCGATGCGCGAGATCATCCGCGCCATCCTGGCCTCGCCGATTCCCGTCGTTACATATGTCGCGCCGAGCGGTGCCCGGGCGGCAAGCGCGGGCACCTATATCGCCTATGCGAGCCCCATCGTTGCAATGGCGCCCGGCACCAATATCGGCGCCGCGACACCCGTTCAGCTCGGCGGCTCATCGCCGCTGCCGGGCGGGAGCTCCGACCAGCCCTCCAGCAGCAGCGCCGGCGATGCGGAATCGCGCAAGGTGATGAACGATGCCGCCGCCTTCATCCGCAGTCTCGCCGAGGCCAATGGGCACAATGCGGACTGGGCGGAGACGGCCGTGCGTTCGGCGGCCAGTATCCCGGCGTCCCAGGCGGTGAAGCTCCATGTCGCCGATCTCATCGCAGAGGATATTCCCGATCTTCTGCGCCAGATCGACGGCCGAACCGTCCTCCTCGCCGGAAAGCCCGTGCGCCTTGCGACCGCGGGGCTGGAGGTTGCGGTCCGGGAGCCCGGTTGGCGCACGCAGCTTCTGGGCGCACTGACGGATCCCAATATCGCCTTCATCCTGCTGCTGATCGGCGTCTACGGGCTGATCTTCGAATTTATGAATCCTGGCATGGTGGCACCGGGGCTGATCGGAAGCATCTGCCTCCTCCTTGGGCTTTTCGCCCTCAGCCTGCTGCCGATCAACTATGCCGGCGCGGGTCTTCTCCTGCTCGGGGTGGCGCTCATCATTGCCGAAGTGCATATCGGCGCCTTCGGCGCGCTCGGGGTCGGCGGCGTCGCCGCCTTCACCATCGGGGCGATCATGATGTTCCCCTCGGATGCGCCGGGGTTCCATCTCTCGCTTTGGCTCGCCGGGGCCGCCGCGCTGACGAGCGCCGGCTTCTTCATGCTGGGTCTATCCCTGCTGCTGCGCTCGCGCCGGCGGCCCGTCGTGACCGGCAAGGAGGCGCTGCTAGGCGCCCTCGGCGAGACCGTGTCGTGGGATCGAGGAGAGGGCAGGGTGCGGCTTCACGGAGAGGTCTGGCAGGCCCGCGGGGCGGGTCCATTGGCCCCCGGCGCGCGGGTCAGGGTCGTCGCGCGGGAAGGGCTCGTCCTCATCGTCGAGCCGGCGTGAGAGTTCCTGTTACGACAACAAGGAGACGTCATCATGCTGCCTTCTGCGATCGTCCTCATCGTCGTCATCTTCCTCCTCGCGATCCTCTACAGCTCGGTCAAGATCCTGCGCGAGTACGAACGCGGGGTCGTATTCACGCTCGGCCGCTACACCGGCACCAAGGGCCCGGGACTCTTCCTGCTGGTCCCTCTGGTCCAGCAGATGGTCCGTGTCGATCTGCGCGTGGTCGTCGACGAGGTGCCGCCCCAGGATGTGATCTCGCGCGACAATGTCTCGGTGAAGGTGAACGCCGTCATCTACTTCCGCGTGGTGGATCCGGAGCGGGCCGTGATCCAGGTCTTCAACTATCTGGCGGCGACCAGCCAGCTGGCGCAAACCACGCTGCGCTGGGTTCTCGGCAAGCATGATCTGGACGACATGCTGGCCGAGCGCGACAAGCTCAATGAAGATATTCAGGGGGTACTCGACAAGCAGACAGAGGGCTGGGGCATCAAGGTCGCAAATGTCGAGATCAAGCGCATCGATCTCGATGAAAGCATGGTCCGCGCCATCGCCCGCCAGGCGGAGGCGGAGCGCGCCCGGCGCGCCAAGATCATCAATGCCCAGGGCGAGCAGCAGGCGGCGGAAAAGCTGTTGGAAGCCGCGCGCATACTGGCGCCCGTGCCTCAGGCGATGCAGCTGCGCTATCTCGCCACCCTCTTCGACATCGCGAGCGAGCGCAGCTCCACGATCGTGTTTCCCTTCCCTCTGGATCTGGTGAAAGGCTGGGCGTCCGGCGGCGCGTCGCCGCCATCCTCGTGAAACGACGGGAACCCGGCATCGAGGGGCGACGACTTGCCGTGCCCGGCGCCCAAGAGCAGAAAACGCGGCCGCGATCAAAGATTTGGCACCAATCCCCGCGCAGGTAGCGCCGGGCGGTCGCATGCACTATCTTCTTCCTTTCCCTGAACGCCAAGCGGAGCTGATCGCCTTGCCAACCACCTATCGTTTCTTTCTCCGGCATCTCCTCGGCCCGGCCGCCCTCGGTGGCGCCATGCTGACCGCCCTTGCCGCCAGCGCGGACACCCCGCCGACGACGGAACCCCTGCCCGAGATGCTGCCCTCGCCGCTGGGCCACTACCTCGCGAGCCGCTTCGCCCAGGAGGAGGGCGATCTTGGCGCCGCCGTCGACCTGCTCGGCTTTGCCCTTGCCGCCGATCCGGACAACATCCAGCTCCTGCGCACCGACTACAATCTGATGGTGAGCGAGGGCCGGATGAGTGAGGCCCTCGCGCTTGCCAAGCGGCTGGAATCGACCGCTTCGCTCGACGGGGTCGCACGGGTCGGGCTCGCCATCGACCGGGCGAAGGCCGGGGACTATGCCGGGGCCGATGCCTATCTCGACGGCATCAAGGGTGAGGGCCTCGAGCGCTTCCTGAAGCCGATGCTGCGCTCCTGGACCCAGCTCGAACTCGGCGGCCTGCCGGCGGCGGAGAAGGCTCTCCAGACGCTCAGCACCATCAACGGTTTCGAGCCGCTCTATCAGCTCCAGCTCGGCCTTCTGGCCGACAACGCCGGCCAGGCCAAGGAAGCCGGCGAGCACTATGCCAAGGCCATGCAGCTCGCCAGCGACCAGGCATTCCGCATGATCGAGATCATCGGCAATTTCGACTTGCGCCAGGGCAAGACCAAGGAAGCGCTCGCCCTCTACGACAATTTCGACGGGAGCCATCGCCACAATCTCCTCATTCCGCCGCTGCGCAAGGCGGCCGAGAGCGGGGCAAAGCCGCAGCCGCTCGTGGCGAGCTCTCTCGACGGCATGGCCGAGGCGCTGTTCCAGCTCGCGGTCCTGCTGCAGACCGAAGCCTCCAACGACGCGGCCCTGTTGCTGGTTCGCCTCGCTTTGGAAGCCCATAGCGACGACCCGATCTATCAGGCGCTCCTGGCCGATATCCTGGATGCCCAGAACCGCACCCAGGAGGCGCTGGCCGCCTATCGGGCGGTGCCGCCGGATGCGCCCTATGGCTGGCAGGCCCAGGTCAAGGTGGGCGAGGAGCTGCACCGGCTCGGGCGCGACGAGGAGGCGGTCGCCTATCTGAAGAAGCTGGTGGTGAGCCGGCCCGACCGTTCGGAGGCGGCGATCGAGCTCGGTGACGTGATGCGCTCCATGAAGCAGTTCGCCGGCGCGGTGAGGGCCTATGACACGGCTATCGAGCGGCTGGGTCCGCCACGGCCGGAGGATTGGGCGGTCTATTACTTCCGGGGCATTGCCCTGGAGCGGAGCGGCCAGTGGCCGCTGGCGGAGAAGGACTTCAAGGAGGCGCTCAAGCTCCAGCCCGACCACCCCTATGTGCTGAACTATCTCGGCTATACCTGGGTCGATCATGGCGAGCATCTGAAAGAGGCGATCAAGATGCTGCAGAAGGCCGTGCAGCAGAAGCCGGATGACGGCTTCATCATCGACAGCCTCGCCTGGGCCTATTATCGCCTCGGCCAATACGACAAGGCCGTCGTCTATCAGGAGAAGGCGGTATCGCTGGAGCCGGGGGATTCGGTGCTCAACGACCATCTGGGCGACATCTACTGGAAGCTCGGGCGGAAGAATGAGGCTCGCTTCCAGTGGCAGCGGGCGCTTGCCTTCAAGCCGGATGCGGATCGGGTGGCACCCATCGAGGCGAAGCTGCAGCACGGGCTCGGGCCGGACGGGAGCGGCGGCTGAGCAAGGCGGCGAGACCGTCCGCAAGCGGGGCCCTCGGCCTTCGGGCCCGAGCCAAGATCAATCTCTATCTCCACGTGGTCGGCCGCCGGCCCGATGGCTATCACCTCCTCGACAGCTTGGTCTGCTTCACGGAGCTCGGCGACGAGCTGCATCTGAGGCCGGCCGAGGCGCTTCGTCTCGAGGTCGACGGGCCCTTCGCACCGGCGCTCGCCAATACCGACAACCTCGCGCTTAAGGCGGCCCGGCTCGTCGATGGAGACAGTGCCGGGAGGCGGGGAGCCCTCTTGCATCTGGTGAAGAATCTGCCGGTCGCCGCGGGCATCGGCGGCGGCTCCGCCGATGCGGCGGCAGCCCTGATCGGGCTTTCCCGGCTCTGGGATCTGCCGGCGCCGACGCCCAAGGCTTCCCTGTCGCTGGGGGCGGATCTTCCGGTCTGTCTCGCCGACGGTCCCTGCTATGTCGGCGGCATCGGCGAGGAACTGGCGCCCGCACCCGCTTTGCCGCGGGCCTATCTCCTGCTCGTCAATCCGCGCCGGCCACTGCCCACGGTGGATGTCTTCCGCCGCTACAGCCGATCGCACTCGGCGCCCGGACGCTGGCAGGGCGCGCCGGCCGATGCCGCGGCTCTGGCAGCGCTTCTCGCCGAGCGCCGCAACGACCTGACCGATGCAGCCCTCTCGCTGCTGCCGGAGATCGCCGAGATCCTGGAGGCATTGGCGGATTCGCCCGGCTGCCTCCTGGCCCGCATGTCGGGAAGCGGGGCGACCTGCTTCGGGCTGTTCGAATCCCCGCGTGCGGCGGCGCGCGCCGCGGCGAGCCTTCAGGTGGGGGCACCCCACTGGTGGGTGCGGGCGACCGCAATCGCCCAGGGCGGGGCGGTGGCCGAGATGGAATAGGAAAGAGGGGAAGGACCCACCCCTACCGTCATTCCTGCGAACGCGGGAATCCAGGGGTCCTGGTTCCGTCGCTCGTCCCGGATCCCCGCTTTCGCGCGGATGGCGGAATGAAAGGCTGCGGCGCCTCAGTCGATGATCAGGTTCACCGCGGCGTGCAGCTTCTTCAAGTTCTGCAGCGACTTTCCCTGCCAGGGAATCCTGGTCGAGCCGCGAACCTCGAGGCCCGTGCCGGGGTTCTTGCGGACATTGATGGTGAACTTCGCCAGCAGATTGATGCCCGAGCTGTTGAGGAATTCGAGATTGCGCAGATCGAGGGTGATCTGGGGCGGCTTCGCCTCCAGCATCTTGTCCATCATCTCCTGGATAGGCGCATAGGCCTCATTTCCCGAGAGCCGCATGGTGCCTTCGTAGAAGATCGTGGTGCCCTCGCTCCACACCCGATACTCGGCGGTCTTGATTTCCATCTGCTGGGTCCAGTCTCGTTCAGGAAAGCGTGATAGTGGCGATCGTGCGGATATGCACCGGACCGCCGGCGGAGGGCGGCTCGAGAGTCCAGCCCAGCCGCACGCCGTAGTCATTGGCAAGCGTCAGCAGGCCCAGTCCCGAGCCGGTCGATTCCGGATCCTCCGCATTGCGCTCCATGCGCTCGATCAGGAGCTCGCTGGGATCGCGGCTGGTGATCTCCAGGATCAGCCCCTCGAGTCCGCTCGCCGTGTCGGGCGTGGCGAAATTCGAGATGGCAAAAGTGAACTCCGCTCCGTCCAGCGCCGCCTCGACGGTTACATCGCCGGGGGCGCGGAATTTGACGGCATTCTCCAAGAGCTCATTGGCCAGATAGCCGATGGTGTGACGGGTGTTGTCCTTGTCGAGCCCGGCCCGGCCGGCAAGCCCGGCGAAGAGTTCGGCGATGAAATCCGCCGTCATGCTGCAATGGATCCAGCGCAGCTCGAGAGGGCCTTCGGAGAACAGGATCCGCAGCCGCGGCACCTCCGTGCCCACATCGAGGTTGGTGTGCCCGAAATGTGCGGTCATGGCGCTTACAGATGCTTGATGACGACGAGGGTGATGTCGTCGTCGAATTTCCGGGTGCCAACATGATCCAGCAGGTCGCGGATGATGCCGTTCTTGATATCTCCCGCCGTGCCGGCGCTGTGGCGCAGCGCGCTGTCGCAGAGCCGCTCGAGGCCGAACAGCTCGCCCGCCTCGCTCGCCGCCTCGGTGATGCCGTCGGTATGGAGGACGAGCACGTCGCCCTGTTCGAAGTCGAGCTCGCGGCTCGCCACGAAGGGCGCGATATCGTCCTCGAGGCCGACCGGAAAGCCAAGATCGACGGTATCGAAGCGCTCGATCTGCCCGTCGCGGCGGATGACGATGACCTCCTCGTGCTGGCCGGTGATGGTGATCCGGTTGCGGTCGTAATCGACGAAGGCCAGCGTCAGATGCTTGCCCGATTTCATGCGGGCGACGTTCTTGAAGATGGTGCGGTTGAGGATCTCGAGGAAGCGCCTGGAGTTGACCTCGCCGGATTCGTAGAGGGCGCGAGCGACGGATTGCACCATCAGCATCAGCACGCCGCTTTCCAGGCCATGGCCGGTCACGTCGCCGATGCCGAACTTCGCCCGCCCGTCATGGGAGAGGATGTCGTAATAGTCACCGCCAACCTCGTCGGCCGGGTTCATATGGGCGACGATGTCGAGCTGGCGCACGGCCCGGAGCTCGTCATCGCGCGGCAAAACCATCATCTGCACCTGGCGAGCGACGTCGAGCTCGGCCCCCAGGCGGAGGTTCTCGCCCTTGAGGCGCTCGTTGAGCCCTTCGATCTCCCGCATGGCCTGGGCCAATTCGCGGGTCCGGTCGGTGACGAGGCGCTCCAGGTTCTCGGTATAGTTCCGGATCTCGTCGGCCATGCTGTTGAAGGCGACGCAGACCTCGCCGACCTCATCGCCGGAGGAGATGTTGACCCGGGTGCCGTAGTCCTTGTCCTTCAGCCGCCTTGCGGCACCGGCGAGCGCGATCAGACCCGAGGTGATCTTGCGCGAGATGGCGAAGACGACCAGCAGCACCAGAACCAGGCTGATGATCGAGCTGACCGTCTCCCATTGCAGGATCCGCTTGGCGGCGTTGCTGATCTCGGTCTGCGCCTGGTGCAGGGCGACGTAGACCTCGTCTTCCGGCACGGCGAAGCCGAGCGTCATGCTCTCGGAGACGATCTTGCCCTGGGAGTTCCAGAGGTTGATCGGCGCCAGGCGATGGAGTGCGATGATATAGGGCCGGTCAGTGCCGCTCTCCTGCAGCACCAGACGCTTGATCTCCGTGCTGCCGTCCGAGGGCAGCTTCATGGAGGCGATGGCCGCCTGGCTGCTCTTCGAGAGATTCCGGCTGAGGCCGGTGACACCCTGGCTGCTCGCATCCTTGTTGATGCTGAGGCCCAACGCCTTCTCGCCCGCCGTGTTGACGGCGAGCACATTGCCGTTGGACATGGTGAGGAAGCCGAAGCCGGTATTGGCGACCTTGACGCTCTTCACCAGGTCGGCGAGCTGCTCCAGCGTGATGTCGGCGGCGACCATGCCCGCGACATTGCTGCGGTCCTGGGTCCAGAGCGGATGGAAGAAGCTCGCGATCAGATTGCCGGTGGTGGCGTCGACATACGGCTCGGTCGCGGTGATATCGCTCGGCACCGGTCTCGAGGCCGGGGTCTTCAGCCAGGCCTGCCAGCCCTCGATGACGCCGGGGAAGAAGAAGTCCCAGAAATTCGCCTTGTTATGGCCGGGATAGAGCTTGTCGAAGGCCTGGGCCTGGTCGGAATAGGGCGTGGTGCGCAGGATCGGCGCGCTTTTCGGTCCGACATAGTACATCTGCAGCTTGCTGGCGCCGGTCGCCATCAGGCTGACACTGAAGAGATCGAAGATCGAAGTATCGTCGATGAGCTGCTGGACCTCGGGCAGCGGCTTGTGATCGGGACCGAGAAGATAGCCCCAGACGCTGATGACCGAGGCGGCCCCCTTCTTGTTCTGGGCCCAGTTGCCGGTGCTGTCGTATTGCAGCGCGTTGCCGAAATAGGGGTCGCTCGCCACGGTCTGGCCGATCGCCGTCATGGTCTGGGGGCGGTCGATCAGGGTCTGCATGGTGTCCGCGAGGGACGATATCTGGGCGAAGACCCCGTCCAGCAGCGCTTCGGTCCTGAGCGCCGTGGTGTCGATGTAGTTGCGCAGATATTCCTGGTTGGCATTGGTCAGACCCTGCTCGACCTCGCGGGTTGAATCGCGAGCCAGGCGATCGATGGTCCAGAGCGCGATGAGCACGCTGACGGCGAGGGTGAACAGGACCGCAAGGCCGACCACCAGCATGAACTTGGTACGGAAGCTGCGCGGCATGAACCCGCGCAGCGGCCGCGGCAAGCGCTGGGTCTCGTTGACCAGCGGCTCGATGGTCTGGATGTTCACAGGGGCTTC